>NZ_JBAHUQ010000034.1 GCF_036689865.1 Magnetococcus sp. PR-3 | reverse complement strand
TCAATAATGACAGGGGTCAGGTCGGTTACGATAACCCCTTCACTGGTACTCTCCAAAATCTGTTTGGCCAACCGTAAGCTTGCTTCCGCCGCTTTACGCTCTGTGATATCACGCCAAGCGGTATGAAGAATTTCACGTCCCTTAAATGGAATGACCGTAAGTAGCACCTCAACGGGAAAATCTTCACCATTTGCACGGCGATGGGTCCACTCAAAACGGTGGCTCCCTTTACGCATGGCTTGGGCAATCATCTCATTGGCTTTATCAAATGAGTTTTGACCATCTGGTTGTTGAGGGGGGGAAAGCTCTGAAGGGTGTGTATCCAGCAATTGCTGTCGGTTTGGGTAGCCCAACATGTCAACCGTTGCTTGGTTGCAATCCATAAATTGTTGGCCATCAATCAACAGCATCGCATCGGCTGAACGCTCAAACAGCAAGCGATAATCCGTCTGAAAAAGATCCTCACCCACAAGCAGATATCCTTAGAGGCCTTAAAGGTATTTAGAACAGAGTTGAAGGTTGGGTCTGTCTGTTTTCCCCAAAACAAACGGGCACCCAAGGCTCTGCATAGAAGGTAAATTTTATGGCAGCCCTAAGCAGAGTGAAAGGAAAAATACTGGGTAGATATAATCTGTAAGGTTTATAGCCCATCCCATTAAGGTGACTCAACGTCGCTACAACGTATTAAACAATCCGCTAGGGCCATCGTAAGCTCCTTTGATGAAGCCTAGAGGCTAGGCGTTGAGAGAGTAGCTGATGTCGATAGGTAACCAGGTTTCCCTATGTTTTTTTATACAAAATAAGGCTGTAACCGTTAGATGGTACGCTTTGAAGAATAATCAATAACAGATCAAACGACCTCATCTAAATAACATAAAGAAGTGCATGAACAGGGTGGGAAGTCCCCACAGTTCTCTATTTTGTTTACATAACAGGCTATCGTATACGACAGGACGCGTTTACGTTTAGTCAATCAGAAAAGTAGGAGATTGCAGGGGGAGGGAGGTCAAGTGACGGCGGTGAATATGACTATTCCGGCCACCAATCTTGTAGGTGGCCGGAATAGGTACAGATGAGCGGTTAGCCTGCAGAAGCTTCCAAAGCTTGCTCTACATCCGCCAGAATATCATCAATATGCTCAATACCAATGGCCAAGCGTACCAAGTCTGCGGATACCCCTGCGTTCAACAACTCTTCATCTCCTAGTTGACGATGGGTTGTCGTTGCGGGGTGGCAAGCCAGAGATTTGGCATCCCCAATATTAACCAAGCGAACGATCAGTTGAAGGGCATCAATAAACTTAGCACCTGCTTCACGGCCGCCTTTAATACCAAAACAGAGAATGCCGGAACCTTTACCCTGCATATACTGATTAGCCAAAGCATGATCCGCACTGTCAGGCAGGGCGGCATAGCGTACCCAGCTCACTTGATCATGCTTATTCAGATATTCGGCGACTTTTTCGGTGTTTTCACAATGCCGGTCCATACGTAAAGGTAGGGTCTCAATACCTTGTAGAATCTGGAATGCATTGAAAGGTGAGAGGGCGGCACCCATGTTACGCAGCGGTACGACTCGGCAACGTCCAATATAGGCTGCTGGACCAAAGGCCTCTGTATACACCACCCCGTGGTAGGAGACATCTGGCGTAACCATCATGGGGAAGCGGTCACCATGTTCGGCCCAGGGAAACTTACCTGAATCCACAATCATACCGCCAATGCTGGTTCCGTGACCACCCATGAACTTGGTGAGGGCATGGATCACAATATCGGCACCATATTCAATGGGGCGACAGATGTATGGGGTTGGCACGGTGTTGTCCACAATCAGTGGCAAACCAGCATTATGGGCAATGTCCGCTAATTTTCCAAGATCGGCCACATTACCTGCTGGGTTGCCAATGGATTCACAGAAAATGGCACGGGTTTTATCATCAATATGGGCAGCAATACCATCCAAATCAGTTGATTTGGCCATCCGTACTTCAATCCCTTGCTGCGGGAATGTATGGGCAAAAAGATTGTAGGAGCCGCCGTACAGTTCACTGACAGAGACAATATTGTCCCCAGTCCGGCAGATGGTTTGAATGGATGCTGTAATGGCAGCCATACCAGAGGCAAAAGCCAACCCTGCAATACCACCTTCCATAGCGGCAACCCGCTTTTCCAACACATCGGTGGTGGGGTTCATAATGCGGGTATAGATATTTCCTGGCACTTTTAAATCAAACAGATCAGCCCCGTGCTGGGTATTATCAAAGGCGTAAGAGGTGGTTTGATAGATCGGTACTGCCACCGCTTTGGTGGTTGGGTCAGGTTCAAAGCCACCATGGATCGCCAGGGTCTCAAGTTTCATTGCTGCATCCCTTTCTGCTCAACAGAATCGACAGGAGAAAGATTCGATTTTTTTAGGTTTTTTGACATCGAGAAAATCCATACTAGCCAGCTTAACCAGAAAAGGCAAAAGAGGATCTGATCAATGCAATAACTTGGTTGGGTCCGCTCTGTTACAATGCTATCTTTAGGAGGTTTTTCATCCCACTTTGGTGAGGCTCCATGGTTCGGATCTTTTTATGGATGGGCATGATGCTGCTGGTGCTTACAGATCTAAGTGCCGCTGTGCCTGAGTCCCGCTACCCTTTAGAGGTTCGTAGTCCCCAAGGGCATGTACGATGGCAGGGGATTGTTGAGCTGGCGCAAACACCAGATCAAATTCGACAGGGTTTAATGTTCCGCCATAGCCTGCCGGCCAAAGAGGGGATGTTCTTTATTCTTCCCACGCCAAGACACCAGTTGTTTTGGATGAAGAATATGCGTATTCCACTGGATATGCTGTTTATCGATGCTGCGGGAAAGGTCATAACCATTCACCAGCAAGTTCCCCCTTGTATGACAGAAGCTCCACGTTGCCCCCGTTACCCTTCACTGGGTGTGGTTAAGGGCGTACTTGAGGTCAAGGCTGGGACTGTGACCAACCTGGGGATTATGCCTGGTGACTATATTCAGTATACCCCACTGTGGTCTGATCGCTCATATCTGGCGGATGCCAACCCCTCCAAACAAGTGAATGAACCAAGTGTGGCGCTTGATCCAATCATTGCGGTTAGGACGCCAAGGTCAAAAGAAGCTTTCTTTAAGCCAGGGCAGGGCAAGGCTTTTTCTCCCCCCCCAGCTCAGGCTAAAGAATTAGAAATTGAGCGGGTAGAGGATCTACCTTTAGCGGCCCAGTCCCCGGCCCCCATTCGTATTATGATCCAGCCTTCAGATCCTATAAGGGCTACCAATCCCATTTGGTCCACCCCGCGTATTCGTTTTAAATCGGTACCAGATGCCAAGGTGCGCCAGTTGCGTAGGCAGGTAAAAGCGGTACCCAGCCCTCGTCGAACCTTGCCGCTTTATGGTCAGGGGAAAAAGCCCCCTCTGTTAGCGCCTAGACATATTAATTTACCCCCTGAAGGTAACTGGGAAACGTGGGATTTTTTCTACCCAACCATGCCAGCGCTTCCCTTTGAAATACTTTGAGGGAAGGGAACTGACGGGATGAAAACTTTAAACAACCGTAATAATTTGCTCGTAGCCTAAGCGGGTTGGATCCGCTATGCTTTTATTCATGGATTAACTATAAATTTAACGAAGACTCCATATTTAGGGTTCGCCAAATGTCTATTAAAAAGCCTTTAACCATTTTACTGGCTGAAGATGACCCCATTGCAGCCATTCTTGCCCAAGGGATGCTGGAAGATGAAGGTCACCAGGTACAACTGGTTACCAATGGTTCTGAAGCAACGCAAGAAGCAGCCAAGAACCACTTTGATGTAATTTTAATGGATATTACCATGCCTATTCTGGATGGCTTAAGTGCCACCAGAAATATCCGTGGAACCACTGGACCTAACGCAGAAACACCGATCATTGGTCTAACCGCTGATGACAGCACGGATATGGTGGTTTCAGCAAAGCGGGCAGGAATGACAGCCCTCTATTCTAAACCCATAGAACCTGATGTATTGGCGCGTGTTACGGCACCTGCGTAGTTCTATTTTGTTGGAGTGTGATCTTAACTATGGGCACCCTGGTCCCCAACCGAACCAACCAAAAAATGATTCAGCAGGCTAATGCACTAAGGGCTGCTGACCTTAAAAAACAGTTTGGAGTCTATGGTCATTTTTATCGTACACTCCTTGCAGGGCAAGAGCACGCATGCCGCTCTGTCTTAACGCTTATTGCCCACGATCACACCCCCAGTACCCTGCAGGACTTGGAGCAGAAAGAGCCTGACCTTCTGGTTGTTATGATGAACCCAGGTAGTTCCCGCCCATTGGATAAAACCTATGAAATACCTTTTGTGGAAGATCCAACCACAGGGCTAGAGCAACGCAACTGGGTCGCGACACAACCCGATAATACCCAATATCAGATTATGCGTGTCATGGCCGCTATGTCTTACCAACATGCTCGAGTGATGAATATTTCTGACTTAAGAGAGACCAAAAGTCCTCGCCTTATCGCTCTGGTTAAAGATCTTGCCGAACAACCGGGGGGGGGAATGCATGCACTGTTTGCCCCAGGCCGGTCTAAGGAGTGTCAGGGATTGATGGGGACAGATAGGTCTACCCCTGTATTGGTTGGTTGGGGGCGGCATAAAGGGTTATTACCCTTAGTCCAACAGGCGATGCAAACCCTGCAAGGTCGGCCAATGGTCGGTGTGCCTGTGGAGGGCCAACCGATGCTCTTTGCCCATCCCAGCCCGATGCTACAAAAAATGAAAGAAGCATGGTTAAGTCAAATAGTCCAACGTTTAAGAGAGCTATAGAAGGCACTTTTTTTACAACTGTGTAGGAGATGAACCATGGCACCTTGGGGACGAAAAGCTGAAGGTAAGCAGTGTCACGAAGTGGATTATGAAATCCATGGTAGCGATTTGCAATTGGTGGAAGTTGAGCTGGATCCCAATGAAGCGGTCATTGCTGAAGCAGGAACCATGTGTTACATGGAGGATGGTATCTCCTTTGAAACCAAGATGGGGGATGGCTCTCAAGCAGATGAAGGCTTTTTGGGGGGGCTGCTAAGTATTGGTAAACGTGCTTTAACCGGCGAATCCATCTTTATGACACATTTTCGTAATGAGGGTTCAGGTAAGAAACGAGTGGCCTTTGCCGCCCCTTTTCCAGGTAAGGTCATTCCACTGGATATGAGCACCTTGCCCGACCAAACACTCTACTGCCAACGGGATGCCTTCCTCTGTGCCGCACTGGGCACGGAAGTCTCCATTGCGTTTAGTCGTAAGTTGGGGGCAGGTTTTTTTGGGGGGGAAGGGTTTATCTTACAAAAACTCAGTGGTGACGGTATGGCCTTTATCCATGCTGGTGGTGTGATTGTTGAGAAAAAGCTAGAGGGTGGGCGTCTACTTGTAGACACAGGGTGTCTGGTTGGTTTTACACCGGGTATTGAGTACAGCATTGAAGCAGCTGGTGGTATGAAATCCATGATTTTTGGTGGCGAGGGTATCTTCTTAGCAACACTTGAGGGGACAGGAAGTGTCTGGCTACAAAGCCTGCCATTTGCCAATTTAGCTGACCGTATTCTTGAGCGTATGCCCCCTGCAGAGTAAGAGAATCACTCTCCCTCTAAACCTTGTTGAAAACGCTCTACCATTTTAACCAGAGCCAGTGTATCCATCTCACAATAGAGGAGCAGGTCCTTGCGGATCTGCTCCTGCCTCTCTACAGACATCTCATCGAACATCCAAGCCAAATAAGCGGCTTGGGCTTGCTCCCCATCCTTAATGCCAAGGTTTTCATAACTTAGCCCCTTATTCAGGGTAGGCAAAACAGCTTTCAATGACCAAGAACCACACATGCTGGGATGATAATAATGATCCCTGGCCAAAGGGTGTAGATCAATGACTCTGGCTTGGACAGCTTTCAAGGCATCGGCAAGATCATCAAAGCGGTTGGCCATCTCCTGCATACGGCCTTTTTCAAAGGTTGCGTTATAGACAAAAACTGGGCCATGCAGGCCAACAACATTGAGCAGAGTTTCACTAAAGGCTCGGCGTGGATCATCATCTGGCTCTGCAAGAAAACCATGGTGGGTTAAGCGACCGTCCGATTCAACTTTATGACACGACCACTGGAAAGGGACTTGTGAAATAATGGGGTTTACCCCATCCCAAGGTGGAACAGCAAAAGAAGCGGTTTCAAAATCTATAAAATAACGAGGATAGGGTAGTTCTCGCAGAATTTTAGATGCATGGTGATCCAGTTCAGCCTGACCACTCCGAGCGACACGCGCCATGCGTTGATGGTGCTTTTTCTTTAATTTATCGAACGGTACCTGCTTAAGATCATGAAAACCTTGTTGCTGTAGACCCTTGACCAGATCAGGTGAGCGTGACAACCAATTGACCGGATGCGCACCTTCAACCAGTGGTGGGGCACAGTCGTTAAGAAATGGGCAGTGACTTCTATGACAGTGGCTACCCATGCTGGTTTGGGGGAGTGGCCCCGCAAGGGTGTTGTGGACCTGCTCAATCCATAAGGGTACCTGAGCGATACAGGCACTGAGCTGTTGATCAATCTCAACAGCCTTAATCAACCGACTGTTACGCCCAACCCCCTGTTGGTGATACCGTTTGTGTAAATTCCATACCTCTGTTTTCTCAATAACCAGCCCCATCTGGGTGGCGATCCAGTTGGCGATGGCAGCTTCTTCAATATAACGTGGTTTAAGCTTTGTTGCTGCGCGTACCCAAGCCAACTTATAGCCTTTCCCTTGGGGTTCCCAAATCCCTTCTTCACACCAAACACCTCGATGATGCAACAGGGGCTTAATGTAGGCTGATGGAATGGCATTATTGAGTGCATGGTGGCTTTGTTCCATGCGCGCTTGCCAGGTTAATGTGGGATCTGAGCGCCAAGGGTTTTGATAGGCCTGAGCAAGATAGTGATAAAACTGGTTTTGAAGACGAGGACGTAACTCAGAGCCTACCTTAAGCATGGATGACTTGTGGTAGGACAACCATAAACGTTTTGGGCAGAGGCGGTGATGGATAATGTCAGATAAAGAAAGAAGATTCATGGAGACCTTAGAGGCCAATACTCGTCCATTAAAGGTGGGGGCAAAAAACCAAGTGTTGCATGCTCAGTCTAAGTCAGCGGTTTAACAAAGAACAGGGTTTATGCCAGCCACTGCTTAATAACGCTGAGTAATTTTTTCTTGGCAATGGGTTTGGTGATGTGAGCATCACACCCAACTTGTAGACTTTTTTCAACATCTTCAACCATAGCATGGGCAGAAAGCGCAATAACAGGCGTCCTGGTACGGCTCTCCTCCATTTCCAATGCCCGGAAGAGTCGGGTTGCTGTATATCCATCCATAATGGGCATCTGTAAATCCATAATAACCAGATCAAAATCTCTATCTTGTAGAAGATCCAAAGCGGCTTGGCCATTGGTAGCAACGGTTAGGTCTAGGCCACTCTTCTTCAAAAAAGCTTTGAAAAGCGTAATGTTATCCGTGGCATCTTCTACCAGCAAAAGCGAGTGCCCGCTTAAGGTATCAGATTCGTGCACAGCCTCTTGTTCTGTGGTTGTTGATGTCAGTATTTGAATATCAACCGTTTTTAAACCACATTGGGGGCCATCCAGCGGTAAGCAGAAGTGGAAAGCACTGCCCACACTTTCGGTACTGTTTGCCCATATTTTTCCCCCCATGGCCTCGACCAATGAACGGCTTAGAGCTAAGCCTAACCCTGTTCCTCCATATCGACGGGTAATGGAGCTATCGGCCTGAGAGAATTTATTAAAAATATGCTCCAGTTGAGTATGGGCAATACCAATACCTGTATCCGACACGCTAAAGATCACGCATTTCTCCACAGGATTTAGCGTTGCACTTACTAAAATACTCCCATCTGGAGTGAATTTAATGGCATTCCCCACCAGATTAATAAGGACCTGTCTTAGCCGCACAGGATCCCCCAAGCAGTGGGTGGGCAGTTCAGGACCAATAACCGTATTGAGCTGTACCCCTTTGTCCAAAGAGAGAGGGGAGAAGATGGTATTGATCTGATCCATCAATTCAGGTAGCTCAAATCGGGTCTGTTCGATTTGAAGGTGGCCTGCTTCTACCTTGGAAAGATCTAAAATATCATTAATCAGCGCACCTAAAATTTCACCGTTACGCTGAATGACTTTTAGATGATCGCGCTGTTCTCGTGACAGATCTGTTTCTGTCAGTAAATCTGACATACCCAAAATGGCATTCATGGGGGTGCGAATTTCATGGCTCATAATGGCCAAAAACTCTCCTTTAGCCACATTGGCGGCTTCCGCCTGCTCTTTTGCTTGTAAAATCTCCTGCTGAACCTGCTTGCTAACGGTAATATCTTCCGCGACACCGACAATACGTATCGCTTTACCGTGATCATCCATTACTGGAAAGGCTCGAGCCTGAATCCAATGCGTGGTCCCATCCGCATGACAGATGCGATACTCTGGAAAGGTGATTGGCCCTGTAATATCATCGGCATGGCTGGGAATAATCTGCTGAATTTTTTCTTGATCCTCTTGGGGAATTGGTTCTAACCAGCACAAGGGTTCTTTCAGCAGGCGGCTACTGGTTATACGCCATAACCGCTCAAAGGTGGGGTTAATGTAATAGACTTGCTGCCAGTCTAAAGATCCTACCCAAAAAACTTGATCAATATTCTCTGCCAGCTGGCGGAAACGTGCTTCACTTTCACGTAGCGCAGCTTCTTGTTCAATCCGCTGTGAAATATCATGAAAAACCAATAAAAATTGATCTGATATGGTTGATGTTACAACATCTACAGTACGAACTTTTCCAGTTTTACAGCGTAATTCCAGCCCCTGTAATGGGGTCTGCTGGACACTACCCCACTGAGGCATTGCTTCAATCCGTGACCGATCTTGTGCAAGATCCCATAGATCAGGCAAGTTTTTTAACTGTAGCGTGGTGTAGCCGAAGGTATCATTAAAGCAACGATTTAAATAGACAAGTTTGTTGTGGCTATCGGCCAAAGCCATTGGGGTAGGGGAGTATTCCAGCAAAAGTCGAAAACTCTCTTCACTTTTACGCAACCGGTCTTGAGCTTGTGCCAGCTGTTGCTTGGTTTCCATCTCTTGCAGCAAGCGGTGCACGGCTGTAGGTATGGTTTCAAGAAATTCCTGGGTTTTAATTAAATAATCCCCAGCACCCAGCTTCATGATTTCAACAGCCAGTTGCTCATCTCCATGGCCTGTCATAAAGATGAAGGGAATTTCAGTGGGCAGTGCACATAGCTTGCGTACCAGATCAATACCATTCATATCCGGCAGAAAGTAATCCACCAACACCAATACCTGTTGACTGCTCTCTTTGAGAAATGCCAACGCATCCTCACCAAGCATGACGCCATCGGTACGGTAACCAACGCGCTTTAAACGTCGTTGGATAAGCCGGTTTAACCCCTCATCATCCTCCACCACCAAAATTGTCCAACCACTGGCATGGATCTGAACGGAGGCCGTATGAGCATATGCGGTATCAGTGGGGCACATGGTGTTTAATCAAGACCGTTAACATGTGGAATTTGAACCACACTTAGGAAAAGTCCCAAGCTTCGGATCGCTTCCACAAATTTATCATAGTCAATGGGCTTTGTAATATAGTTGCTACACCCAAGATCATAGCATTTTTCTATTTCTCTGGGGTCGTCGGTGGTGGTTAACATCATAACAGGCAGCTTGCGTAGAGCCCGGTCCTCTTTAATGCGTTTAAGGACTTCAACACCATCCATACGCGGCATGCGTATATCCAACAGCAGCATGTAGGCTTCACCTTTTTCGCGATGAGGGCCCTCCCCAAGGCAAAAAAGAAAGTCGATAACTTCCTGCCCATCCTTAAAGTGATGAAGATTGTTGGAGATACCTGCCCGCTTCAGGTTTTTGCGAATCAACCCTGCGTGGCCTGAATCATCTTCTGCAATCAGAATGGTTACTTCATTGTTCATAGATAGGCTCATGATATTTTAGATGTCGTAAGGGGTAAACGGAATTGAAACGCGCTTCCTTCACCCAAAGTTGATGTGACGGATATTTCGCCATTCAGACGATCCAGCGCACGTTGTACAATGGTCAGCCCTATACCTTCACCATCACTTGTCTCAGGATGTAGACGGTGAAAAATATCAAAAATTCTTGCCAAGTGGCTCTCAGCTATACCAATACCGTTATCTTTGACGGTATACACGGCAAATTTGCCTTGGATCTCACCTGTAATCGAGATCTTACCTGACTGATCAGGTGTACGGTATTTAATGGAATTGGCAATCAGGTTGGAGAAAATTTGATTCAACTGCATCACATCTGCGTGGCAGTTTGGTAGGGGCTGAATATCCAAGGTGATTTTGTGTTCATCAAGTTGGAATTCAAAATCTTTAGCCGCTTGTTTGGCAACGGATGTTGCATCAACTTCCTCAATGGTGACACCAGCTCGACCGAGTCTTGATATTTTTAATAAGCCCGAGAGCAACCCATCCATTTTTTTCGTGCTATGTTGAATAAAGTCCAGGGCATCAGGGATATCCTCATCAACAATCTGCCCCATCTCGTCATGGATCTTTACTGGAATAGCCTCATCCTTAAGCAAGGCGTGTAACTCTTTAAGGCTAAAAGCCAGCTCTTTACCATACCCTTGAATATTGACCAGAGGTGAACGTAGATCGTGTGAGGTGACATATACAATCTGTTCAAGCTCTGTATTTTTACTTTGCAGGCTGGTATTGGCCTTCTCCAGTGCCCGTTCTGCTTTAAAACGTGTCTTAACCTCTGTTTCCAGCCGCTGGGTATTATCGGCCAGGACACCAATTTGGGCCAAACGGTCTCTGGTGTGAATAATTAACCCAATGACCCCCAGCAACCACAGCAATGCTGTAATGACAATCACATTACGGGTAGATGTATCGGCGGCCAAATAGTAGGACGCCAGCGGGACAGCCACACTAATCCCTCCCCGAAGGTCACCATCTTTAAAACCCAAATGACCATGGCACTTTACACACCCTTTGGTCATAAACATGGGCCGCATTAGGCGCATGTAGGGGTCCCCTTCAATAATCTCTTCAGAGATTACTTCACGTGGATTTGTCTCATACTGCTCAAGAATTAAACGTTCCCACCCGTCGGGTTCATTGATCGGATTTAGAAGAACTAATGAGGTGATATGTCCCCGAATACCATAGGCTTTTTGGAATTCAGTGGTCATTTGTCGCATCATATAAGCGGGGTTCATTAAGGTCAGCTCTTGACCCTCGCTGGTTAAAACATCCCGATTAGGAAGGTGCCCCAGATAGGGGTTAGGCGGAGTTCTGGAATCTGGTTTTACATAGACTCCACCATGGGCGGTTGCCCACTTTCGAAAAGCCAGATCTTTTTTGAAAAGTGCCAATGCCTCTTTGGATGCCAACTCCTTGGCTAAGCCTCGTTCACGATGGTAACTCCAGAAAACCGTGAGAAGGCTGACAGTGCTCCATACGATGGTGGCAATAATGGCAAAACGGATAACAGACGAACGCGCAGCTCCTAAGGAGCCCGAAGACTCTAGACTTAAGGTAGCGTTATTAGGGGCGGTAGGTGTCTTTGGATCTGTCATCCGTCACTCCCCTGCATAAAACCAGACAAGAAGGCCCATCTGATTAAAACAAGTAAATTGTCCAACGTGGCACTGTTTTAGAGTAACACAGCGTAAAAAAACTCCCAAAAAATGTAATGTACAGCTACATCAATGAGAATCTCTTGTATCTGATCGGGATGCAACAACGAATCATTATTTTCTTACGGTTCTAACCTTTATAATCTTTTTTTATTAAATTTTTAACTCCTTACGTTTATTTAGTTGATATGTGTTAATTTTTTGCCGTCATGATTTTCTTTTTTAGCGCGATATGGGCCCATTTATTAAGGTTTATATCCCTCTTTTGAGTTCAACCTTCATGATCATAAAGGTTGAAAGCTATGAAAGAAAAACAAACGGTTGTGATCAAAAAAAATCATTATACAATAACAGATTGTGACAAGATAAAGATGATCGTGCGGGTGGTGCAGCCCCTGTAGCTCTTGAGGTGTTTTTTATGTATTTGTGGAATCAGACTTTTCGTGTTCTATGTGTGTTGAGCATCTCTTTAGCGCTTTCAGGCTGTGCCACACTTTTACGGCCAAAGCCTCCCAAACAAGAAACACAAAATGCTTTAAATTTGGCCTACCGGGGGGAATTGGTCGCCAAACGGGGAGGGTATGCGGCATCCATTAAGTTTTTTACCCAAGCATTACAACATGAAGACTTAACGCCATTACAGCGGGCCATTGTTTTAAATAATAGAGGATCCTCCTACAAACGTTTAGGGCAAGATGCACAAGCATTAAAAGACCTAGATCGTTCCCTTTCCCTTCATCCGGAACATCCCCGGTATCTCAATAATCGGGCGATGGTTAAACTGTTTTTGGAAGATTATACGGGCAGTCAGGAGGATTTTTCTTCTCTGTTAGATAAGCATCCTAACTTGCCAACGCCATACCCCAAACTATGGCGCTTCTTTGCCATGGTGCAAAATGGTCAAAAGGATGCTAGAGCTTGGCTTGAAGCCCAACTCCCTTCTTTAGAACCCTATGTATGGCAAGAGTCACTGGCTCTGTTTCATTTGGGTCAGCTTGATCGCCGTCAATTAATGGCACTCTCTTTGACTTTAAAGCAGGGCCGTCATGAGATGCGCCGTTGTGAGTGGCTTATGCATACCGCCTTGGATGATATGCTACTCCATAAATCCATTGTAGCGCTACACGGGTTTGAGCGTAGCTTGGCTTACTGCCCTGTGCAGAGTGATCAGGCGCTTTGGGTTCGTAGACAATTAAAAAAGCTCTCTGGATATCAAGGCTCTCAAGAATTTGTTGAAATTAAACCGTTTCTACCCAGCGAGAGGGATGCTAAACACATCTGCACGCCAGTAACAACACCGCAGACATTGACCAATGCCCAGCATAAAGCAGAGCATGCCCCTGAAGATGTAGGTGCTGAGCTGTCTGTTCTCCAAGCCTCTTCACCTAAAATTCAACAAGTGCCTAATCCTGAAAAACCAGCAACACGCTTGCCTGATCCTGAGAGGGTTGTTAAGTCGGAGCATGCCGATCAACCTAACGTGACACATGGGTTGTTAGATCAAGCATCCTCAAGCCAATTGAAGCCTGCCCCTTCGATATCTCACGCCAAACCCAGTGATCTGAAACCTCAAATGCTGGCATCATCGATCAATCGGGAGGATGGAAAGTCTGTCCCAACAGCCATGGCGGATAGCGAGCGCAAGCGTTCTTCTCATCGACAACATCAGGCTATAGACTCTAAAGATGGCAAGTTGCATCCAACAGATACTCCCCAGCACAAACCACTTCAGATCAGCAAAGTCTCTTCCACAACTAAGCAGAATCCTGGCGCCATTTTGACGCCGATTGATGATATGGCCAGTGTGAGACCTGAACCTGAATCTGACATGCAACCAAGTCACAGTGGCTATTGGGTAGAGTTGGGTTACTTTAAGCGATCGAGCATTGCTGAAGAGGTCTCTTTGCGGGTGAAAAAGCTTGGTTATTCCATACGTGAGGAGAAGCGAACCATCAAAGATGAAGAGATGGTACGTTTACATGCAGGTCCGTTTGAAGAGCGAAAGCTTGCCCTAAAGGCACGTATCGAGTTGCTGAGCAATCATTTGGATGTTGGCCGCGTGATTGCAGCTTGGGATTGACCCATAAACCGTATCCCTTTAGGGGAGAGATACTTCAGAAACGCTGGAGAGTAGACGTGCTGAGTGGGACTCTACTTCTGGTAAAAAAGCATCAAAGTCCAACTTTGAAAGCGGTTTAGAGAAATAGTAGCCCTGACATTCATCACAGTGGTTTTGCTTAAGGAAGGTCACCTGATCCATGGTTTCAACACCTTCCGCCACCACCTTAAGGTTCAATACCTTAGCCAAAGATAGGATCGCCGCGATAATCTCAATATCATTGGCGTCATCCGGTACATCTTGCACAAAGGAACGATCGACCTTGAGTGAGTGGATGGGGAACTGTTTGAGATAGCTTAATGAAGAGTAGCCTGTACCAAAATCATCCATGGCAATATGAATCCCCAGATCGCTGATCTGTTTAAGGGTCGCAATGGCGGTCTCCACATCGTGCATCATTAAGCTCTCAGTAATTTCCACCTCAAAGTGTGCGGGGGCAAGCCCGGTCTCTTGCAACCCTTGTTCAATACTCGCCACCAGTCCAGGGGCCTGAAACTCACGGGCTGAAAGATTAACAGCCACCCTTAAACTATGATCACTCTTCGCCACCCACTGAGCACAATCCTGCATGGCTTGGCGCATAACCCACTGACCGAGAGGGACAATAAGGCCAGTCTCTTCCGCGACTGGAATAAAATGATCCGGGGGGATCATGCTTCCATCATCCTGTGGCCAGCGAACCAGAGCCTCCATGCCGACCATAATACCCGTCTGCATATTCAGTTTAGGCTGATAGTGTACTTCAAGGTGCTGGTTATTCACCGCATGGTGGAGCTGAGCTTCCAGGGAGAGACGTTCACTGGTGCTGACGTTCATCTCTTCACTAAAGAACTTATAATTTCCCCGGCCACTCTCCTTGGCTCGGTACATCGCCATGTCCGCATTTTTGGTGAGGGTCTCGACATTGCTGCCATTGGTGGGGTAGAGGGCAATACCAATACTGGCCCCAACAAAGATATCGTGCCCTTTAATATGGATGCTCTTTTGCAACTCTTCGAGCACTTTACGCGCAACTCTGGCTACCGACTCATTATCATGAATATCGGCGAGAATAACGGTAAACTCATCGCCCCCCATACGTGCCACAGTATCATTGGCCCGCACACATCCTTCCAAACGTTGCGCAACATGTTGTAGCAGTTCATCTCCAGCACTATGGCCAAGGGTATCATTCACCTGTTTAAAGCGATCTAAGTCGATAAAGAAGACGGCCACCTGTTTACGGTGCCGCTGGGCTGCATAAAATTCATGCTCCAACCGATCATGAAACAGCATACGGTTTGGGAGCTGGGTCAGGGCGTCGTAATACGCCAGCCGTTCCAGCTTGAGTTCAGTGGCTTTACTCTCACTAATATCAGAAAAAATACCAATATAGTTCTCAACACGACCTTCATGATTGCGGACGGCGTTGATGGTCAAACGCTTGGGATAGATTTCACCATTTTTGCGTCGGTCCCATATTTCTCCCTGCCACAACCCTTCCTCAGCGATTTTTTTCCACATATCCTGGTAGAAATTGTCATCGTGACGGTCTGATTTAAAGGAGCGGGGATTATTCCCCACCGCCTCTTCTCGGCTGTAGCCGGTTATTTCTGAAAAGGCCGGGTTGGTGTCAATAATAACACCCTGAATATCCGTAAGAATAATGGCCTCAGAAGTGTTTTCAAACACCTTATGGATTAAACGAAGGCCACTTTCAGCCCGCTGACGCACTTCAACTTCATCACTTAGGCGAGCATTGATTTGGGTGAGTTCCTGGGTACGCTCTTGAACCCGATGTTCCAATAAATGTCGGGCTTGTTCTTCGACCCGGCGCATATGTTCTGCGGCTTCCAACTGTTTACGGCGGGCTTCATCTTCGGCTTTGCGCTGAGCTTCTTGGGTTTCAATAAAGCGACCCATGGCAGCAACACGCATAAGAAAGACCTCTTTAGGGTCCTCCTTATGGATCAGATCAATCGCCCCTGCTTCCAGGGAGTCTGCAATAACATCCAAGCTTTGTGAATGCATAACGACCAAGATATCAGAGGTCGCCTCTTCAGCCAGTAGGGCGCGGGTCAGGTCAGCACCTGTTCCATCAGGCATGTGATAATCGACAATGGCTAATAAAGGATGTTCCTGGCGTGCTTTATCCAAAGCATCCTGTACCGATTCTGCCAATACCACATCGTAGCCACTTTGGGAGAGCAAACGCCCATAAAGCATGCGTACAGTGGCCATATCATCCACGAACATCACCTTCATGGTGTCAATGACCTTTTCTCTGACCTGTGTTTTTGTCTCATGATTAATACTTCAATTGTGGTAAGAAACTAATACCATTGCGTGTGGTTATCTAATGCTTCTCATGCAACAGTCATGACTGAACAACGCCCCAAAGAATTACCATATTAGCATAAACTCCGTTTGTCTCAAGTGTTGTGCGTCTATAAAGATGCTGTTTTTCCCCATTCATGTAAACCATCCCAGGCTTTGTCACCCGACGCTACCGGTGTAGAGTCTAAAAAACAAAGCTTTCGTTTCCATGTTTGGCATGCTTATAATCCCTAGCAACTCCATGTTTGGCATGCTTATAATCCCTAGCAACGGTTGAGAAAAGCTTTTCGAGGTATTATGCCAGATTCTATTGAACAACAGCGGGGGGAGCCTGCGCCCTTGGCACCGGCCACACTACAGAATATGCTAGCTTTTCAAGCTGGCGCTGTACGTTTGGTTTTGCCGTTGACTCAGGTTGACCGTGTACTCTTTTTGCCTGCACTTGTTCCGACCCCCAACAGCGCACCTTGGCTGGTTGGTATGATGCATGTGGGACATGAAGCCTTACCTGTTATTGACCTCAGTTTGCGTATGGGGTTTCAACCAACCCGTCACTACCATGTAGATACCCAGCTGATTCTCTGTCGGGATGGTCAGTTGTGCGGTGCTTTTTTGGTTGATGATATTCTTGGCCTGTGCAGACCCTCTCCTCTTTCAAGTGATCGCATGGCCCAAGAGCCTCTCATCGCTCAACTCTTGGAAGATGACCAAGGTCCTTTGATGATGCTGGATCTGGGTAAAAGTTTGGAGCTGACACCTCACCTGCAACCTGTTGAGGCGTTTGTTCTGCCTGGAGAGAAGGCTTAAGCGTGCAAGAGTCTCTGACCACGGCATTGGCTGAGGATGAACGGGCCCTAGCACAGTTGGTGCGCAGCCGGCTGGGCATAACGGTGCGCGATCATCAGATCCTGCCTTTTAGACGAGGTATTCAGCAGACTTTAGATCGCTTTGGTCTAAGCAGTTACCATGACCTGACCCAACTCATTGCCCAAGCATCCGGGCATGATCCTATTATGGAATCTCTGGTTGCAGGCGTTACGGTGGGTGAAAGCTATTTCTTCCGTGATCCTCAGCAGATCTCATTTCTAGAACAAAGGTTTCTTCTGCCGCTACTGGATGAAAGACGCCAGCAAAATAACCCGACTTTGCGCATATGGAGTGCGGGATGCTCAGATGGCCAAGAGCTCTATACATTATTGTTGGTTTTAGACCGCTTAATACCCAAACATGAAGCATGGCAGGTACACGCTTTAGGCAGTGATATCAATAAAGAAGCGCTGGATAGAGCCCGCCAAGGACGTTATAGCGACTGGGCCATGCGTGGTGTTTCTGATCATCTTAAACAGACACATTTTCTACCGGATGGAAGCCATTGGCAGCTACAAACCCAACGGTTTAAAGCCAGTGTGAAATTTCATTATCTCAATTTGATTGAGGGCGGATACCCCTCGGTCCTGCAAGGAACCTCTCAACAGGATCTTATTCTTTGCCGAAATGTTTTTATCTATTTCGATAATCCCACTGTTGACAGCATTGTAGAGCGATTTGCCCGATGTTTGGCTCCAGGGGGCATTCTAGTTACTGGAGCCTGTGATTATGTCCCTAATCACATACCTGGCCTGGTTTATCGTCATGAGGGAGATACTTTCTTTTTTGAAAAATCTAAGGAAGATAATCTGGGTATGAGTGAGGCTTCCAATACTTATAAGCCCACCCCCCCTGTTCAAACCAGACCGCAAACCAGTGACTACAAAGCTACGCCGATACGTGAGACAGCCAGTGAGACGTTGAGTGCGCCGAACTTGGATGGGTTAATGTCATCCTTGTGTACGGGGGATTATGACACCGTTTTAAAGCAGACTGAACGTCTAAGCCCGATCCAGACACAACACCACATCCCTCTACTGAGACGGGCACAAGGACTTTCAGCCCTGGGACAGTTGGATGAGGCCAAAGCTGTCTTACAAGCATTGGTCGATAGGGATGAATTGAATGAAGAGGCCCATTTTTTATTGGGTTTGGTGGCGATGGAGCAGGGGAATGAAAAAGTCGCTGAAGAAGAGTTGCGAAAGGTCATGCTGCTGAGCCGAAACCATCTTCTTAGCCACTATCACATGGGTTTTTTGAAAATCAATCAAGGACGTGTTGAGGCTGGAGAGCGGTTATTAAATCGGGCGTTGACGCTTCTCAAGGCTGAGCAGGATGTTCATATGGTGTTGGATCCTATTGCGCGTTTGACCATTATGGAGCTCCGGGATCAACTCAGTCAGTATCTGGAGAATGATCATGTCCAGTGAACAGGACGATAAGATGCACACCTATACTGGACAGGCTTTTGCCCGAATGCCCAGTGACAACGACTCGGCCAAAGTGTTGGAAGAGCGTGCCCGTTTATTACGGAGTGAACGTCATGATGGCTTGGCAGAACAGAAAGTTGAAGAGTGCTACCTAAGGATCTCTTTAGGTGAGGATGCACGCTACGGCATCCCATTCGACGCCTTGGAGGAGATCCTTTATACCAAAGGGGTCCGTAGCATACCTGGTGTGCCTAACCATATTGCAGGTGTGATTAACCGTCGGGGTGAGTTCGTCACGGTGGTTGATCCAGCCCCTCTATTTGGGCTTGAACCACAAACCCAACATGCTGATAGCCGTATCATTGTGGTACAGCACGATCAACAGCGGGTTGCAGGCCTTCTTGTCAGCCGTGTCGAGAGTGAAGTTCGCTATATGCGCGATGAGCTGACAGCACCTTTTCCAACTAGAAATCTCTCCACAGATTTTATCCGTGGAATTCACTTAGGGTCCGTTACTTTGTTGGCGCCCCGATCACTGCTGGCCTCGCCAGAGGTGCAGATCAACCATTTGAACCATTCAGAGGATGCGATTCATGGCTAATATGCCCGATTCCCTTATGCACCCAGCGTCCGAGCCCAAGCTGGACCTGGAACATATTGAGCAGATGAAACGCTTTGTGGGCTTTACCGACAAAGATGCCAGCATCTTGAAAAAACTGCGTCCTCTTGCAAAAGAACATGCGGTTGATATTGTTGATGATTTTTACTCGCGCATCAGTAGCTTCTCTCAGCTCGAGCAGGTCATTACCCGTGCGGGTTCATCGGTGGAGCGCTTAAAACGAACCCAGGTGGAGTATCTTATTCAGCTGTTTGACGGTGAATATGGCCGGGACTACTTTTTACGGCGTTGGCGTATTGGGCAAATGCACAACCAAATTGGTCTGGAACCAGGTTGGTACTTGGGGGGCTATAGCCTTTACCGTCAGCTATTTTCTCCCATCATTATGAAGGCCTTAGGAAAACCTAAGAAAATTCAAAAAGCCATTGGCGCATTAGATAAAATTCTTACTTTAGATAGTGAGTTGGCCATTGGTAGTTATATTGATGCCGTCATGGACAGCCTGAGAGATGTGAATGTCTCAAAGAAAGAGATTGAGCAAAAGGTTAACGAATACGGCAACTTTATTGATCTGGTTGCCGACGGTGATCTGACCCAGCACCTGGCTGTTGAGGGGGATGATGACTTGGCTCAGTTAGGTAATAACCTAAATGTGATGACCGAGCGTCTTGCTGAAATGTCTCGTTCGATTAACGGTGCCAGCAGTGATATGCATAAGACCTTGGCAGATGTTCAAAAAGCGGTGGCAGATCAATCCTCTGGCGCGGCTCAACAGGCAGCCGCTGTTAATGAAACCACCTCAACTTTGGTCGAGATCCGCACCACCTCCAGTCAAACGCTAGAAAAAGCCACAGAGCTGGGCAAATCGGCAGAGCGTACCCGTGAAGTGGGTGACCGTGGTTTGGATATGGTTGAAGAGAACATTGCGGGCATGCAATCGATCCGCACACGGGTAGAGGGGATTGCCGCTTCAATTTTAGCACTGTCTAAGCAGACACAGCAGATTGGTGAGATTACAGGCGTGGTCGCTGGGCTTGCTCAACACTCTAAAATGTTGGCCCTGAACGCTTCCATTGAAGCCGCTAAAGCGGGAGATAGCGGTAAAGGGTTTGCGGTTGTTGCTGCTGAAGTAAAAGATCTGGCTGAGCAGTCAGAGGAGTCGACGGCCCAGGTTCAAAAGATTCTGACCGAGATCCAACACGCCACAGATCGTGCTGTTATGGCGACCGAGGAGGGGGTTAAGGATGTTGACCAAGGTGTGGTACTGATGTCGCGTACCGGAGAGGTGGTTCGGGATCTTAAAGATGTTATTCATCAATCGGTCTTAAGCAGTCAGCAAATTGTGGCGGCTGTTCGGCAAGAGGCCGTGGGGATTGATCAGGTGTCCACTGCGATGAATGAGATTAACTCGGTGACCGGTCAATTTGTTGAAGCGACCCAAAAAACCTCTGGTGCCAGTGAAGATCTCAACCGTCTGGCGGTTACCTTGCAGGATACCGTATCCCGCTTCCGTAGTTGATGGGGTGGGGGACCTGTTCCCCCACTTTTTCCTCCCTTTCCTCTAGAGCCCGGGTCGCTGTCTCATGGAGTTGGATGCCGATTTTCTCAACGAACTGCTGGCCACTTTCCGTGCGGAGTTGGAAGACCAAACCGCCATTATGGGGGATGGTCTTCTTGCCCTTGAAAAGGGGTTAGATGCTGACTTACGACGGGAAACTATACACCTGATTTTTCGTGCAGCCCATAATGTTAAAGGGGCTGCTCGCGGGGTAGAGATCAAACCGTTATCTGATCTATCCCATCGGTTGGAATCCCTATTCAGTACTCTGCAGAAGAACGATGCTATTCCCGATCAAGCCTTGATTACGCTTGCCTTGGATGCTGTGGATCAAATGCGTCAACTTGGTGGGCAGTTAGGCCCTGGTGAGCCTGCTCCTCAAGATATCGCCCCGCTTTTAGATCAACTTCAGGCGGCGGCAGAGCATGACTTCACAGCCACAACAACGCCCCTGGCTGAGGAGCCTTCAACCGTAGAGCCGTCTTCTCCTGAGCCACCGTCAGCACCGCCTAGCGTTGAAACCAAGAGTGAGCATGCGCAAGAAGCGGCTAAGGTTGAAGAGCTACAACCAGAACCTCCGTTAGAAGCGCAAGCAGAAGAGCCCAAAGAGACTGTTGAGCAGGCTAAACCTGCAACCGACACTACGGCTAAGGTGATACCACCTAGTGAGGTTATACGGGTTGCAGCAAGTAAGATTAATGAAGCCATTGGCCTGGCAGAAGAGATTCAAATTAGTAAAGTTCAGATGGAAGGCTTACAGGCCGGTGTACGTGGGTTGGAAGGAACAGCACTAAATTTAATCCACCAAATCTCCTGTCTCTCAAGTTTTGATGATGATGGTGAAACGCTACCTGATAAGGAGTTGTGGCAGAACTTTGTGCAAAATGCCCCCTCTCTGATCAGTGAACTTAAAACGCAAATGCGTAGCATGCGTTTTGGGGTGAATGAGCGGGCAAAACGCATGGGGTTGTTGAGCAATAACTTGCAAGCCAACTTGCGTATGATGCGCCTGGTTCCTCTCTCTACGATGACCCGCCCTATGGCTCGTACAAGCAGGGATCTATGTCTTGAGCTAGAGAAAAGTGCCGACTTTAAAGTGATTGGGGATGATATTGAGCTCGACCGGGCCGTTCTTGATCAGCTTAAAGATCCTTTGACCCATCTGCTGCGTAATGCTGTGGACCACGCCATAGAAAAACCCCAAGAACGTCTCTCTGCCGGCAAACCAGAACAGGGAACCATTGAGCTGGAGGTGTTGGCAGAAGGGGGGACCATTCAATTGGTGCTTAAGGATGATGGCCGTGGCTTGGATTTGGACCGTATTAAAGCCAAAGCCATTCGTGAAAGGCTTATCACCGCAGAAGATGCCCATAATATGGATGCCGAGGCTGTCACGGAACTGATCTTTATGCCCGGCTTTTCAAGCCGTGATCAGGTGACATCCGTCTCAGGGCGAGGCGTTGGCTTAGATGTCGTCAGAGCCAACCTGCGCCATATTAATGGTCAAGTAAAAGTCAAAACTCAACTGGGAGAAGGAACCCAGTTTATCCTGACAGTGCCGTTAACACTCTCGACTGAACGCGGCTTGCTGGTTCAATTGGCAGGAGAGGTTTTTGCCCTTCCCATCTCTCATGTTGAGCGGATTCGTTCTGTGCCTAGAGATGCCGTGCGCACCCTGGAGGCTGGACCAGCAGTTGTCTTGGATGGTCGGCCTATGCCTTTGTATAGCCTTTCTAATTTACTTGGTATATCAGGCTCTAATGCACTCTCGTTAAATCCTATGCCTGTGGTTATCCTCTCTAAGGGGTGGCATCAGGTCGCAGTGGCGGTGGATGCTGTGGTGGGTGAGCAGGAAATTGTTGTCAAACCTTTTCAAGCCCCCCTGTGCTCGGTTCGCCACCTCAAAGGCGGCAACCTGGACCGCAATGGTCACATTGTTGTGGTGTTGGACTCTGCTTCTCTGGTTGATGCGGCCCTTGAAAACCGAACAGGTCCACTACAGTTGAGTGATCCAACGCACTATGTGGAAGAGAGTGAGGCAAAACCTCCCCATATTCTGGTTGTGGATGATTCCATCACCACACGCACATTAGAGAAGAACATTCTTGAAGCCAAAGGATTTCAAGTGACCACCGCTGTAAACGGTCAAAAAGGTTGGGATACCTTGCAAGAAGGTAGCTATGATCTCGTGATCAGTGATGTTGAGATGCCGATTATGAATGGTTTTGAATTTGCGCGGACCATCCGTGAAGATAGTCGTTATGACGATCTGCCCGTTATTATTGTTTCCTCTTTGGACTCACAAGAGAATAAACGACGTGGCATGGAAGCTGGGGCGGATGCCTATATTGTAAAAGGTAGCTTTGAAACGGCCACCTTACTACAAACTGTACGGGAGTTGCTGGATCATGATCTCTCATAATTAGATCAAAGTGGAAAGTATATTTATAGCACTGAAAAGAAAGTGACCATCACAAGCTATGACAACTTGTCATAATGGGATGATCAATATATTCTATAGTGATCGGTAATGTTTCAAGTGTTAGGGGGAGCTCTTGAAACACACGCAGAGGGGAGCGTGCGCCAAAATAATTCTGTGGAAGGTAGTCTGTCGAAATGAACCAACCCTTGCGTATTCTCATCGTGGAAGACTCTGCTGTGGTCTCCATGCTCCTCAAGGCAATTTTAAATAATGAACCGGATATGGAGGTCGTCGGCGTTGCCGCTGATGGTCAGCAAGGTGTAGAGATGGTTAGCCATTTAAAACCTGACCTGATCACCATGGATATTCGTATGCCGGTGATGGATGGCTTTGAAGCTACCCGCGAAATTATGTCCACACAACCCACCCCTATTGTGGTAATTAGCTCCAGTGTGGATGATGAAGAGCTCAAGATCACCTTTCGGGCTATTGAAGCAGGTGCGCTCTCTGTTCTAGAAAAACCCCATGGTCCTGGGCATCCAAAGTTTGAAGATAACCGCATAGAAATTGTTGAGATGGTTCGGGCCATGGCAGAAGTTAAGGTGGTTCGCCATCTACGCCACCGCCCCCAAAGTGCTGCTAATCAGGGGCAAGAAAGCCAAACAACACCCTCAAGTTGCACACCTCACTATCGGGTTCCCAGCCAACCTTATGAAGTCATGGCTGTCGGGGCTTCCACAGGAGGACCCCAGGCACTACATGCACTCTTAAAATCCCTTCCTGCAGACTTTCCTCTACCTATCTGTGTGGTTCAACACATCTCCCCAGGTTTTATTGGTGGATTAATTCAGTGGCTAAATACAGATAGCGCCTTAAAGGTCAAACTGGCTGAAGAGGGGGAAGCTCTACGTTCGGGTCATGTCTACTTTGCGCGAGATGGCATGCATCTTGAGGTACATCGGGCTCTGGATGGGGGTCTACAGGTTGGTTTTTCTTTGCAACCGGAGAGCTTACATCGACCGGCTGTTGATCAACTGTTTAAGAGTGTGGCCAAGGAGTGTGGGGCACTCTCTATTGGCGTTATCCTCACAGGTATGGGGGATGATGGCGCGAAGGGTTTAAAAGTAATGCATGAGCGGTTAGCGATGACGGTTGCACAGGATGAAGCTTCGTGTGTGGTGGCCGGTATGCCAAGAAGTGCTGTACAGCAAGGGGCCGTTAAAGAGATTTTAGAACTTCATAAGATGGGGAGTCGCTTGGTGGAGGTCACACAGCCCATGCGGTTGGCACAAAAAAGTGTGGTATTCACATGAGCCAGAAGCAACTCATTGATCCTAAGGCGCTTCAGTCCCTTTTTCACCAAGAGTGTAAAAGCCGTTTAACCAGTTTTACCGCTACACTCTCACAGGCTGTTCAAGATCCTGATTGTGAGAGTCGTTGGGATGCATTACATCAAGAACTGGACAGCATTGCCAACGCAGCCCGTATTGTAAATGATCCAGATACAGAACGGGTATCTCGAGAGTTGGCAACCTTGGCCAGAAAGGCCCGTAAACAACCGCGTTTGCGGATGCAAGTACTGGAACTGCTGCTCAGAGGCATTACCGCCATTCACTGCCACTGTTTAGAACCGCAATTATCGGAAAGTGGTGAAACGCTGGATTATCGACGGTTGGATAAACGCTTAAAAGCCTTTGATCAAGATCGTACTGAGGAGTAACAAAACATTATGTCAAATGCTCAGGATCACGATCTTGGGGAAACCCACAGACGACCTGATCTCGCCCCTTATTTTTTGCCGCATAGACCGATGTATCCGCTCTCTTAAATAGCTTTTCAAAACTGTCCTCACCATCATGAGAGAGACATGTCACACCGATACTTGCCGTGATGGATAGCTCGCTTGAAAGGTCATCAAAGCGCATACGCCTAACCTGTTCCAATATGGTTTGAGCTTTTAAGCGCGCCTGATGAGGTGGGCAGTGGATCAAAACCACTAAAAACTCCTCCCCCCCAATGCGAGCGGCAAAGTCCTCTCCACGTGTCATGCTTTTTAAGGTTTTACCAATTTCTTTTAAAACGGCATCGCCGGCATCATGGCCCAAGGTGTCATTGATTGTTTTAAAGTGGTCAAGATCCACGACCATGACACTTAAATCTGACTCATGACGTAAAGCCCCTAGAATAAACTTGGGCACAAACTCCATCACATAATGCCGGTTATACAGCGTGGTCAGTGCATCTTTTACAGCTTGGTCATAGAGCGCCCTCTGCTGGGCTTTGGCTTTATCGTATAGCCGTTTTGCGGTAATCAGATTAGCCAGCCGAACGGCCAACTCCTCACCAACAATCGGTTTGGTGATAAAATCATTGGCTCCTTGCCGCAACACTTCAATACGCCGGGCGAGATCATCAATACCAGAAATAGCCAGAACTGGTATTCGTGCTTGATCTTTTGGACAGCGTCGAATAGCACGAACCAAACCCAAGCCTGACATGGTCCCTTCCAGCAAAATATCGGTGATAACAGCATCGTAATTACCAGCTCTAAAGGCACTTAATGCTTCTTCAGCGCGGGTATAATGATCCGCATCAATGGAGAGGCGGCGTAGATGTTCCAAAATCAATTGTGCGCTGGTTTCACTATCTTCAACAACCAAAACACGACCTGTCATGGGGGTGAGAAGGCTGCCATCAAAAAAAGCTTGGAACTCCCGTTCAAGTATTTCAAACCCACTTTTGGTGAATATTTCGGTGATCCCTGCGTCGAAAGCCTCTTCCCAGACTTCCCGTTTGTCTTCTGTGGTAAGCATAATGACGGGAACCATGCGACTTTCCGGCCGTTGCCGCACCTTACGGCACAACTCGATACCTGTGCTATCAGGCAGATGCATATCGACACATATCAGTTGAAATTGCTGGCTCTCCATCAAAATGATGGCTTCTGCAGCGCTATGACACATATGGGGTAAAAAACCGATGCCGAGCATGATTTTTTCAACCATTTTTCCATAGACGGATGAATTTTCAACAATCAGAACATGTAAGGGTCCAGCATGCATGATTGACTACTTTCTTTAACAAGGGCTTCAAGCAGAACGACCTGTGTACTTTTTTGACTCTTCGTTACCGTACAGGTTTCAAAATGATGCGTCGTTATGAGCCGTGCTAATCTGTGGCTAAGCAGATACCTGTCACAATCTTTTTTCATCGGCTCAATCCAGTTGACACAATCACACCAGTTTTTTTAAGTCGTAACCATTTATAACAGAACATGAATTTTGAATATTGAGTATGACAGAGCAATGATGATTAATTCAAGTCTTGTACCTATGAGTATGGGGTGGTTTGCATCCCCATAGTGCTTTACGCATACTGAATAAACAAAGGTCATCCTAGAGTTGATAGTGTCATATTGATGCTAAGGAAGGGGAGAACCAGTATGAGCCAAGCTCGATGTCTGCTCATTACCGGCCGCGTGCAGGGGGTTGGGTTTCGACCCCATGTCTATCGCTTAGCACATGCGTTAGACTTGCTTGGAGAGGTACGGAATGAAGGGGGACTGGTCCGAATTCATGTCCAAGGGGCCCTGGCCCAATTGGATTGCTTTGAACAGCAAGTCATTGAGCAGGCTCCGCCACTGTCCCGCCCAATCTTGGATTCCGTGACGGTAACAGCTCATTTAGGGATAGACTGTTTTAAGATTGTCTCGAGTCAAGCCAGCCATGCCAAAGCCTATCTTCCCCCAGATCAATTCTGTTGTGATGCCTGTTTGGCGGAGATGCTCGACCCAGCAGAACGCCGATATTTTTATCCTTTTACCAACTGTACGCAGTGTGGCCCACGCTATACCATTATTAAAAAACTGCCTTATGATCGCCCCCATACTGCCATGGCTAAGTTTCCACTTTGCCCAGTTTGTCATAAAGAATACAGCAACCCACTGGACCGTCGTTTTCATGCGCAACCCTTAGCATGCCCGCACTGCGGTCCACAGCTTACCTGGCAACAAAAAGCGCATAAAACTCATGGCGACTCAGCCCTACAGCTTGCTGTGAATGCCTTGAAAGAGGGCTTAGTGATCGCTGTTAAGGGGATCGGTGGCTATCACCTTCTGTGTGATGCCCGCAATGAACAGGCTGTTCAAACACTAAGAAAGCGTAAAAAACGCCCACATAAACCCTTGGCGGTCATGTTTCCCCAGCGTGGGTATAATGGCTTGGCAGAGGTATCTGCAGCTACACAGGCAACCCAACAACATGATGCTGCCCTGCTGGACCCGATTCGACCCATCGTCTTAATCTCCTTAAAGTCAAAGCACGGCCTTGCCCCCTCTGTGGCACCAGGGTTGGATGAGTTGGGCGTCATGCTACCCTACAGCCCACTTCACCATCTGCTTCTACATCAGCTGGGTACCCCCGTTGTTGCAACCAGCGGAAATATCAGTGGCGAGCCTGTGTTGACCGAAGTGGATGATGCTGCTGAACGGCTGGCTCCTTTGGTTGATGGTTTTCTACATCATAACCGCCCTATACTTCGCCCTGCAGATGATGGCTTGGTGCGTATTATTGCGGATAAACCCCGAATGTTGCGTCCAGGCCGTGGCATGGCGCCTGTTGAGCTCAAATTGCCTGTGGCCCTTGAACAACCAGCTCTGGCGGTTGGTGGGCAGATGAAAAATGCCATTGCCTTAGGGTGGGGAGATCGCGCTGTGCTCTCCCCACATATCGGTGAGATGGAATCCCCCCGTAGTGCAGAGGTTTTTCTGCAAGTGTGTCAGGATTTACCAGCCATCCATGATGTAGAAGTTGCTCAGGTGGTGCACGATGCCCACCCAGGATATACCCCCACGCGTCTGGCTAAGGGGTGGGGAAAATCAACCACGCCTGTTGGCCACCATCATGCCCATGCATCCTCACTGGCTGGGGAGCATGGTGTTGGAGGCAGAGATCACCTGTTGATGTTCACCTGGGACGGAACAGGACTTGGCGAGGGGTCCCCGGCTACCCTATGGGGTGGGGAGGCTTTTCTTGGTGGCCCCGGCCATTGGCAGCGACAAGGCTCGATGCGACCCTTTAAGCTACCAGGGGGGGACCGTGTGGGTCGTGAACCCTGGCGTGCAGCTGCTTCTCTATGCTGGGCCTTGGGGCATGCATATCCCCAGGCGCCTCAAGAAGCAGAATTACTGCATAAAGCTTGGCAAAAAGATATTAACGCCCCCTTAAGCACCGCTGTGGGGCGTCTGTTTGATGCCGCAGCTGCCCTGGTTGGTTTGGTACAAAAAGCCAGCTTTGAAGGGCAGGGGCCGTTTATGCTTGAAGCCCTTTGTGGTGGTGAAGAGGGAGAAGTGATCGCACTTCCCCATTCATTTGATGACCATGGTATATGGCGATGTGACTGGGCACCTCTGGTGGCGGCTCTGTTAGATAACAACCGCCCAGTCAAAGCACGGGCACAACTGTTCCATAGCTCAATGGCTGCAGCCCTGGTGACCCAGGCCATGGCCATACAAAAACGCCACCGTATTGAAGCGGTGGGACTGAGTGGTGGCGTCTTTCAAAATCGTCATTTGACAGAGCAGGTGGTTACGCGGCTACAGCAACAGGGTATGCCTATTTTGCTGCATACCCAACTACCGATGAATGATGGTGGGCTTGCCTACGGTCAGTTGGTGGAGCTCGCAGCCATTCAAGCACAGGATTAAACCATTTTTTCAAAGCGAATGGCGTAATGGTACGGAAGAAGGGTGTCCGTTGCCATCCATCGAAATCCCGCAGGTTCGACCATGTCACGAACTTTTTGTGGGGTCATACGTAAGCTGTATTTTGGCCCCCTGGGTTTGCCGAGAACAGGGGTATCCTTTTGAGCTCTTTTATGCCAGTTAATCACAATCAACTGGCCTTGATCCGCTAAGGCATGATAGACGGATCGGCTCAGTTCCGTTGGCTCAGGCACACCATGAAAGGTATTGGCGATAAGCACATGGGTAAGAGGCTGCTCAATATGCTCTTGCAGCGTTCTAGCATCTCCCGTAATCCAATGACACTTAGAGAGATTGAGGGTAGCAAAACGGGCTTTTGCCTGCTTGATCATCTCAGAGTCAATATCCAGCGCATAGAGCTCCGCCATGGCCAGTTGCGCCAAAGCAGCGGTGAAATAGCCATCTCCACAACAGAGATCCAGCACCCGCTGACCTGGACGAAACCCCAAGGCTTTAAGCATACCAAAAGGATCGGGCCACAGAGCCTGCCACCATTCAGGATCTGGCATGGTCGTCGCTGGAAAATAGTGTTCAATATCCATGGCTCTCCCCTTTTATAAAAGTAGGGCCAGGACCTATTGGCCCTGGCCCTGCTCGATATCCGGCTTAGCCGCGTTTGTGCTGTATTTGGTCCAGGTTTCTAACAGCTCCCTCAGAAGCAGATGTGGTGAGAGCTGCATAGGCCTGCAATGCTTTAGAGACAACCCGTTCCCGACCAACAGGACGGAAGGCATCCTCCCCTTTAGCCAGCATGGCCTCACGTCGTGTGGTTAAGGCTTCTTCAGAGAGCTTCACCTGCAAGACGCGGTTGGGAATATCGATCTCAATGAGGTCTCCCTCTTCCACCAGGCCGATGTTACCCCCTTCAGCTGCTTCTGGAGAGCAGTGGCCAATGGAGAGTCCTGACGTTCCGCCAGAAAAACGCCCATCGGTAATTAAAGCGCAGGCTTTACCCAGTCCTTTGGATTTCAGGAAGGTGGTTGGGTAGAGCATTTCCTGCATGCCCGGTCCACCTTTGGGTCCTTCATAACGGATCAACACCACATCGCCTTCTTTAATCTTGTCAGCCAAGATGGCTTCACATGCCTCATCTTGACTGTGGAAAATCCGTGCTGGCCCTGTGAAAGCCCAAATGGATTCATCCACACCCGCTGTTTTGACGATGCAGCCATCTTCTGCAATGTTTCCAAATAAAATGGCTAGGCCACCATCTTTGGAATAGGCATTTTCACCATTACGAATACAACCTTCTGTACGATCATCATCCAGACTCTCCCAACGGGCTGACTGGCTGTAAGGCTCAATGGTGGGAATACCGCCTGGTGCGGCATAACAACGCTCTAAAGCAGCCTCACTTACCTTTTCAGAGACGATATCCTCTTTCTTTAGGGCTTCTGCCATGGTCGGGGCGTGCACTGTGGGGCAGCTGTCATCCATTAAACCAATGCGGTTCAGTTCACCGAGAATGGAGAAAATACCACCTGCACGGTGGACATCCTCAACATGGTATTTGTCGGTGGATGGCGCCACTTTGCATAAGCAAGGGACTTTACGGGAAAGGCGATCAATATCGGCCATGGTAAAGTTAACACCCGCTTCACGTGCGGCGGCCAACAAGTGTAGTACGGTATTGGTAGATCCACCCATGGAGATATCCAACGCCATGGCATTTTCAAAAGCTGCCATGGTTGCAATATTACGGGGAAGTGCAGACTCATCACCCTCTACATAGTAACGACGGGTCAATTCCACAATATATTTTGCGCCATCTTTAAAGAGCTGTTTACGGGCTGTATGGGTTGCCAGGGTTGTACCGTTACCAGGCAGAGCCAGACCCAGAGCCTCTGTTAAACAGTTCATGGAGTTGGCAGTAAACATACCAGAACATGAGCCGCAGGTTGGGCAAGAGGAACGCTCATAGCGCTCCAGGTCAGCGTTAGACACGCTATCATCACCCGCTGCAATCATAGAGTCGATCAAGTCAACTTTGCGAGCTGTACCATCCGTCAACTTAACCTTGCCTGCTTCCATGGGGCCGCCAGAGACAAAGACCACAGGGATATTCAACCGCAGAGCGGCCATCAACATGCCGGGGGTGATTTTGTCACAGTTAGAGATACAGATCAGGGCATCGGCCGTATGGGCATTGCACATGTACTCGACACTGTCTGCTATGATATCCCGAGAGGGCAGGGAGTAGAGCATTCCGCCATGGCCCATAGCGATACCATCATCTACAGCGATGGTATTAAACTCCTTGGCGATCGCACCACTGGCCTCAATCTCTTCAGCCACCATCTTACCCACATCCCGCAGGTGTACGTGTCCTGGTACAAATTGGGTAAAGGAGTTTGCTACAGCGATGATGGGTTTACCGAAATCCTCTTCCTTGACGCCGGTGGCCCGCCACAGGGCGCGGGCACCCGCCATATTGCGACCATGGGTAGAGGTTCGGGAGCGGTATTGAGGCATTGCGTTGTCCTTCTTCGTCATTTACGTGTATGATGCCGGTCCTTTGGGGCTTTGTGTTGCCCAATCGTACCAGCTGCAGAAGGAAAATACCCTTCTGAAATGGGTGCTGCAACACTCTTTAGTTTCGGCAGCAACAGTGAGTTATGTGTATCATGAGCCAATATTTTAAGATCCATCCTGAAAATCCACAAGCACGCTTAGTTAAACAGGCTGCGCAAATCCTGCAGCAGGGTGGGGTTATTGTCTACCCGACAGATACGACCTATGGCTTGGGTTGCCTGATGAGCAACCGTAAAGGGGTAGAGCGGATTGTTCGTATTAAGCAACTGTCAGATACCCACCAACTGACCCTATTATGTGCGGATCTTTCGGATATCTCAAATTATGCCCGGGTTGATAATGGCTGTTATCGGCTCTTAAAGCGTTTTTTACCCGGTCCTTATACCTTTGTGTTGGAAGCGTCCCGGGAAGTCCCCAAAAAAATCTTGCCCCGTCGTAAAACCATTGGCTTGCGAGTACCTGATCATAATATTTGCCATGCTCTGCTTGAAGAGGTCGGCGAACCTTTGCTCTCCACTTCGGTTCGGCTTCCAGGTTACGAAGATATCTATACAGACCCTTCATTAATTCGTGATGCTTTAGAACATCAGGTAGAATTGGTTATTGATGGCGGTATTCTCCCCGAGCATCCTTCCACAATTATTGATATGACCAGCGGACAGCCTGAGCTGATTCGTGAAGGGGCTGGTGAGGCCGCAAAAATCTTTAAATAACCAATTTTTACAGGTGTTTGAAGTTTATTCTATTTTTGTAGTCATTCAATAAATGCACATCATTTCTTTTAGAGCCTCTGTTTGTTACCAATTTTCCCCTTCCATGGATCGATTAATTCCTTGAATTACGATGCGCTTAATGGTAGAAAGCGTGCACTTTTAAATCTGCACGCAGCATGGACCGCGCCCCCGGTGCCCTCATAAGGGTTGGGCGCTAATAATGGCCATGTTGCGGAAGAACAACCGAGACATGGAGAGACATCATGGCTAAGTATTCTGTTCGCGAACTGTTGGAAGCGGGTTTCCATTTTGGTCACCAGACCAAGCGCTGGAACCCCAAAATGAAGCGTCACATCTTTGGTGCCCGTAACGGCGTCCATATCATCAATCTTCAAAAATCTGTTTTGAAGCTGCGTGATGCATGCAACTTTGTTCGTGATACCGTTCAAGGCGGTGGTACCGTTCTGTTCGTTGGCACCAAGCGCCAAGCTGTTGAGCTGGTTTCTGCTGAAGCCAAGCGCACCGGTATGTTCTACGTTAATCACCGCTGGTTAGGTGGTACCCTCACCAACTGGCGTACCATCCAAGGTTCCATCCGTCGTTTGAAAGATATCGACAAAATGCGTATCGATGGCACCTTCGAAGCCCTGACCAAGCGTGAGACCCAACAGCTTGATCGTGAAGGTTTGAAAATTGAGCGCGCCCTTGGTGGTATTAAGGATATGGAGCGCCAGCCTGACCTGATCATTGTTGTGGATACCCGTAAGGAGTCCATTGCTGTTAAAGAAGCCAACAAGCTGGGTATTCCTGTGGTGGCTCTGGTGGACAGCAACTGTGACCCTGATCCCATCGACTACCCCGTTCCCGGTAACGATGATGCCATCCGCGCATTGACCTTGTTCATCTCCAAAATGGGTAATGCTGTTCTGGAAGGTCTGCAGTTGGCTGGCCGTGAAATCCCCAACAGTGGTATTTCTGCTGAAGATGAGGGTTCCATGGAAGCTCAAATGCTTGAGGAAGCTGGTGAAGGTGAAGCTGCTGCGGAACAGGCTGAAGCCTAATCAAAGTGTACCAAGGGCAGATGGCCGGGTGGCCATCTGCTTTTTAGATAGATCGTAAAGTTTTTGGCAGAATGGGGAAGTACCATGGCGGTTACCGCGAGTATGGTGAAAGAGCTTCGGGAAAAGACCGGAGTGGGCATGATGGATTGTAAAAAAGCCCTTAAAGAGACCGATGGCAACATGGATGCAGCTGTTGATTGGCTGCGTAAAAAGGGTATGGCTTCTGCCCAGAAGAAATCTGCCCGTGTTGCAGCTGAGGGTAAAGTCAACACCCTCTCAACCGGCACTGTTGGTGTCATGGTTGAAGTGAACTCCGAAACGGACTTCACTGCCAAGAACGATGGTTTCATCAACTTTGCAGATACGGTCACCAAACTGGCTGCGGACTCTGGTGCTACAGATATTGATACCCTTAATGGTGTTGATTACCCTGAGACCGGCCGCAATGTTGGCGATGAACTGACCAATTTGATCGCCACCATCGGTGAGAACATGAACCTGCGCCGCATGGAGCGCATGGAAGTCTCTTCCGGTTTGGTCAGCAGCTATGTACATGCTGGTGGTAAAATCGGGGTCTTGGTTGGTCTGGAGTCTGAAGCTTCCAGTGACGCCCTGCAAGAGCTTGGTAAAAAGCTGGCCATGCATGTAGCTGCGGCTTCCCCTCAGTTCTTGGACCGTGACAATGTTGATAGCGCTGCTATGGAACGTGAAAAATCAGTTCTGGTTGAGCAGGCCAAAGCTTCTGGTAAGCCTGACAATATCATCGAAAAGATGGTGTTGGGTCGGATGAATAAGTACTATGGCGAAGTGTGCATGCTTGAGCAGCCCTTTGTTATGGACCCTGACATGAAGGTTTCCAAAATTGTTGACGCTGCCGCCAAAGAGCTCGGTAATGCTGTGAAGGTTACCGGCTTCTCCCGCTTCCAGTTGGGCGAAGGTATCGAGAAGAAAGAAGAAGATTTTGCCGCTGAGGTTGCTAAGCAGATCCAGGGCTAATCAAATGATGAAGACCCATACAGACAGGGGTCCGATAATTGTTAACGATCGGTTGGATCGAGAGCGTGTTATCGACTATACTCTGTGTGGTTGAAGTCGTTACTAGGGCACCCTTATAGGGTGCCCTAGACGTATAGACGGGGCACGAATTGAGTCAGGGGTGGTAGCAACCATGGACGCAAACAGGCGTAAACGGGTACTCTTAAAACTCTCTGGTGAGGCCCTGATGGGAGAACAGGCGTATGGTATTGCGCCAGAGTTTCTCTCCTACCTGGTCGAAGAGGTTCAATCAGCTCAAAAGCTAGATATTGAACTGGCACTAGTCATTGGTGGTGGCAACATTTTTAGGGGTGTTTCAGGGTCAGCTCACGGTATGGGCCGCACCCGTGCAGACCAGATGGGTATGCTGGCAACTGTCATTAATGGCTTGGCATTACAATCTGCCCTCATGCAGTCCGGGACCGACGCTGTGGTACAAACCGCACTGGAGATGCCAAGGGTTGCCGAACCTTTTGATCATGACACTGCTAAAAATCACATGAAGAACGGTCGTGTCGTTATTTTTGTGGCTGGTACAGGTAATCCCTATTTTACCACAGATACGGCTGCGGCTTTAAGAGCTGCTGAGATTGAAGCCGATCTGTTGCTTAAAGCGACCAAAGTGGATGGGGTTTATGACAGTGACCCGGTTAATAATCCCCAGGCTAAACGCTATGAGAGCCTGAGTTATCATGAGATTCTAACCCAAAACCTCAAAGTTATGGATATGACAGCCATCACCTTGTGTCGGGAGAATAAAATTCCCATTGGTGTCTTTTCTATCTTTGAGCGCGGTGCTCTGACGTCCGTGCTGCGTGGTGAACCCAAAGCGACCATCATTGAGGAGCGTTAATAATGGATAATCCCCTGATTAAAGATCTTGAAGGGCGCATGAAAAAAAGCCTCGCTGCGCTTAAAGAAGAGTTGACGAGCTTACGTACCGGACGGGCATCAACCAGCCTTCTGGATAATGTGATGGTCGATGCGTACGGATCAATGATGCCTCTTAATCAAGTTGCATCCATGACTGTTCCTGAAGCGCGCATGATCAATGTCCAGCCTTGGGATAAAGGTCAGTTGGGTGCCATTGAAAAAGCAATCCGTGACTCCGATCTTGGTTTAAACCCAACCAACGATGGACAGCTGATCCGCGTCCCGCTCCCTGAGTTAACCGAGGAGCGCCGTAAGGAGCTGGTTAAACTGCTGCATAAATACAGCGAAGCAGCCAAGATTGCTGTCCGTAATATTCGTCGTGATGGTATTGAAGGATTGCGTAAGGCTGAAAAAGCCAAAGAGATCTCCCAAGATGAAATGCACACGCAAGAGAAGCATGTGCAGGAGTCTACGGATAAGTATGTTAAGCAAATTGATGAAGTGGTTGATGCCAAAGAAGCGGATATCATGCAAGTTTGATGTGGCGTTTGGGCTTTCGTTTTTTCTCGAAAGCCCAATTCCCCCATCCCTTATCTGTGAATAGGATAAGGGCCATAATCATTGATATGTCGTGGTTTTATCGGCCATGACATGCGCAATCTTTTGAGGGATACTCTTGTCCAAATCTGCACCAATCGTCTTGCCGGATAACCTGCCCCGACATGTGGCCATCGTTATGGATGGTAACCGTCGTTGGGCACGTAAGCGCTATCTTCCTCGTTTGGAAGGGCACCGTCAGGGCGTTAAATCAGTTAGGCGCAGTATTGAGGCCAGTTTGGACTTTGGTATAGAAACACTAACCCTCTACACCTTTTCTGCTGAAAACTGGAAACGACCCAAGGATGAAGTCTCCGCATTAATGAATCTATTGGCGCTACACCTTAAGCGCGAGATGGATGATTTGCATGAGCGTGGTGTCCGTTTTCGTGCATTGGGGCGGCTTGATGAGCTGCCAAAAAATATTCGTGAATATGTGCAGCAATTGGAACAGAAAACCGCGGGCAATACCCGACTTAATTTCAATATTGCTTTGAACTACGGGGGACGCCAAGAGATTGTCGATGCCACAAAGGCCATTACACAGCAGGTTTTGGATGGTCAGTTGAACTTGGATGATGTTGGACCTGAACATATTGCGGAGCATCTGACAACATTTGATCAGCCAGACCCTGATCTTATGATCCGTACCGGTGGTGACTGCCGTATTAGTAATTTCCTTCTGTGGCAAATGGCTTATACAGAGTTAATTTTTCTACCGATTTTTTGGCCAGAGTTTGATCGAGACCATTTTCTTAAGGCTCTGCATACGTATGCTGATCGAGAGCGCCGATTTGGTGCCGCCAGTTAATGACCCCCTCATCTTTTCATCACTTTGTTCCTAAGTGTGCTCAACCCTTGCACCAAAGCCCCATCCAAAAATAGTTTGTAGTCTCGAAACATTGCTTTTCACGGGCAAATCTGTTTTAAAAGGTCCCTGTGTCTCTTCAATGTTGGGGAGAGTTATTCCGTCAACATCAACATCCGTTGAACGATCCATTCTATGCGCACTCGTATTATATCTGCTCTTGTTTTAGCCCCCCTTGTATTAGGGATCATCTTTAAAGGTGGTTTTTGGGGGATGCTTGCACTTCTGGCACTCATCGTCCCCTTAATGTGTCGTGAGTGGCAGCGCATGGTTGACCATCCAGGACACTGGGAGCTCCTTTATCTTACGATTGGGGGGTGGGGACTACTGGCCTTGGCTGCAGATGAACGCTTGGCTTGGAGTGGGGCCTGGATCTTTATATGGAGTGCGATGGATCTGGTGCGACACACCCTGACCTATCGAGGAGTTACCGAAGGTGCCCGCGCGGTTAAACAGGTGGGCCAAAACCTGTTAGGCGTGCTCTATGTCGCCATGCCCTTACAACTGCTTATGGTGGTTCATGGTACACAATCAGGTTCTGCATGGATTTTACTCTTACTGCTGGTGATGTGGAGTACGGACTCTGCAGCGTACTTTACAGGCCGTTTTTTCGGTAAACATAAATTTTCACCCCATGTGAGCCCTAAAAAAACCTGGGAAGGCTTTTGGGGGGGCACACTGGCGGGGGCTTTGGCGTCTGTAGCGGTTGTACAGGGGACAGAGCTACCGATGCCTCTTATTCACGCCGTGGGAATCGGTTTAATTCTCTCAGTTGCTGGGCAGCTTGGTGATTTGGTGGAATCTCTCCTGAAACGACAAGCAGGGATAAAAGATTCTGGTAATGTCATCCCTGGCCATGGCGGTTTACTGGATCGATTGGACAGCATGATCTTTACAGCACCAGCCTTCTACCTTTATTTAAGCGCGTTGGGGGTCACTTGAATATTAAGGGTCTCTCCATACTGGGCTCAACGGGTTCCATTGGTGTTAATACACTGGATGTTTGCGCTCAACACCCAGGCCGTTATCGTGTGGTTGCGTTAAGTGCGGGCCGCAATAGCCGTTTAATGATTGAGCAGGCCAAACAGTTTTCACCTGAAGTGATCGCTATGGCGGATGAATCCGCTGCTGAGGAGGTCTCAGAAGCGCTTGCGGGAGAGAATATTCGCGTTCTCGCAGGTGAAGAGGGGGTTATTGAGGCTGCCCGTTGGGAATCGGCCCAGATGACAGTCTCGGCCATCGTTGGTGGTGCCGGCCTAAAGCCTACCTTGGCAGCGATCCATGCGCGCAAAGACATTGCCCTAGCTAATAAAGAGTGTCTGGTTATGGCAGGCAGTCTTTTTATGGAAGAGATTGGTCGCTACCAAGTTCGGTTGATTCCGGTAGACTCAGAACACAGTGCCATCTTCCAGGTCTTTCAGAATAGTGAGTGGATGCGCCGCTTGGTCTTAACCGCATCTGGTGGCCCGTTTAGGGGGTGGAAACGAGACCAACTGCAAGGGGTCACTCCAGAACAGGCTGTGGCACACCCTAACTGGAGCATGGGACGTAAAATATCAGTCGACTCTTCAACCATGATGAATAAAGGGTTGGAGGTCATTGAAGCGCACTGGCTTTTTGGGCTACCTGCTGAGCAAATTGATGTAGTGGTACACCCTCAAAGTATTGTGCACTCCATGGTGGAATATCAGGATGGTTCCGTGCTTGCTCAAATGGGCGTACCGGATATGCGAACCCCCATCGCTGTCGCTCTGGCATGGCCTGATCGCATTCCTACCACCGTTGAGAGCCTGGATCTGCCAAAGCTGGCACAGTTGGACTTTTATGCCAAACCAGATCCTGTGGATTTTCCCTGTTTAGAGTTAGCCTATGAAGCGCTAAGGCGCGGCGGGGTCGCACCGGTGGTACTCAACGCATCCAACGAGATTGCGGTTGCAGCCTTTTTGGATAAGCGTATCCCTTATCTGGGTATTGCTGAGTCGATTATTGCCAGTATGGATCAGTTAGGTAGTGGCCATATAGAGAACATTGAACATCTCTTCGAGGTAGATAAGCAGGCGCGCCTGCTAACAGAGCAGTTTGTGAAACAAAACAGTTTGTGAGATAACTACCGGTCTTGACGACCGTTAACATAGGTGAACGATTGTGAATGAGGCTTTTTGGGCCATTGTAGTTCTAGGCATTTTAATCTTTGTCCATGAGATGGGCCATTTTCTGGTGGCCCGTTGGGTTAAGGTTAAGGTTTTGGTCTTTTCACTCGGTTTTGGTCCTCGGCTACTGAGCTGGCGCGGACGTGGCGGTGAAGATGGTACAGAGTACTGTCTGAGCCTGATCCCTTTGGGGGGATACGTCAAAATGTTTGGCGAAGCCGGGGTTGTGGAGGATGAAAACAGTGAAAGTGGTGAACGAGAGCTCACGGAACATGAAAAAGCTGGCTCTTTTGCCCACAAATCCCTAAAAGAACGTTTTGCTGTTGTCTTTGCAGGTCCTCTGTTCAACTTTATCTTTGCAATCTTAGCGCTGTGGGCAGTGTATGCCATGGGTGTTGAGAAGATGTATGCAGAGGTGGGTAAAGTTACAGACAACAGCCCTGCAGCAGTTGCAGGGATGCAACCGGGAGATCGTATTCTTAAGGTTGATGGGATTGCGGTTGCAGACTGGATGGCCATGCGTGAACGCATTCGAGCCTCTTCAGGCGGGGTGATTGAACTGGAGGTCAAACGAGGCGACCAACAGATGCCACTTGTTCTGAATCCAGAGATGGCCGACACCGTGACAAAATTTGGGGAGCCTGTTAAAAAAGCCCGCATTGGTATTGCCCCGAGTGGTCAGACCTTCGCCGTTGAATATGGTCTTGGAGAGGCTTTTTGGTTAGGCCTGGATAAGACGTGGGAGTTTTCCACGCTGATCTTTACCTCCATTAAAAAAATGATCTATCAGGAAATTCCTGCAGACCAAATTGGTGGTCCTATCGCCATTGCTCAAATGGCTGGTCGAACCGCTGAGATGGGCTTTGCCAGTATGTTGATGTTTATGTCGCTCATTTCGGTCAACCTTGGGGTACTTAATCTGCTCCCTATACCGGTTTTAGATGGTGGACATTTGATGTTTTACCTGATGGAGGCCGTAAAAGGGGGACCTGTTAGCGAAAAAGCTCAAGGAATAGCCATGCGCATAGGACTTTCTTTACTGTTAGGTCTAATGGTGCTTGCATTTTACAACGATTTAGTCAGACTGTTCGGATCGTCCGCTTCTAATTAGTAACTTTGTGACAGGTGTTAAAGATGAAACCTGGCCGTTTTGTTCGTATCTCTTCGCTGTTTTTCCTCATGCTTCTACTGGCAATGCCTGTAGGTCGTGCTATGGCACAGGCGAATGGAGAGACCATCGTCAATATTGAAGTACAAGGCGCACGCTGGATCGAAAAAGAGACGGTTAAAAGCTATCTGGAGTTGGAGCCTGGCGACAGTTTTCACCCCAGCAAGCTGGCAGGCTCTCTGCGGGCACTGCACAAAACAGGTTTTTTCAAAGATGTTAAGTTTGAGCGTGACGGTTCGACTTTGATCGTTAAAGTTGTAGAAAACCCCATGATCCATGAGATCAGCTTTTCTGGCAATGATGCACTGGCCGAGGAAGAGCTGCAGGAGATGATCAAACTTAAAGTGCGGGATGTCTACAACCAAGCCAAAGCACAGAGTGACCTGACCAACCTGCTACAGGCCTATCGGATTAAAGGTCTCTTCCTTGCCACAATTGACCTGGATGTCAAAACCCTCTCCGGAAACCGTGTTGAACTGGTTTTTGATATTGAAGAGGGGGAAAAGTCCAAGGTACGTGAAGTGCGTATCATTGGTAACAAAAACATCAGTGATAAAAAATTGCGGGATGCTCTCTCCATTCAGCCCACCAATTGGCTCTCGTGGTTGACAGAGAAAAACACCTATGACAAAGAGAAACTGCTTTACGATAAAGAGCAGTTGAGAACGGCTTATCAAAATGGTGGTTATGCCCGTGTACAGGTCAACTCCTCCATTGCAGAGCTGACACCAGATAAAAAAGCCTTTGTCATTACCCATGCGTTGACAGAGGGTGCCCGGTACAAGTTTGCCAAGAGCTCCATTTCAGGGGATTTTGACGAGCTACCAGAAGCCAAGCTCTATGAGGCCCTTAAAGTTGCTGAAGGTGCTTGGTTCTCCCGACGAGCAGTCCGTAAGTCCATTGAGCAATTAACCGATTTGATTGGTGACTTTGGCTACGCCTTCCTGGATATCCGCCCTAAGTTGGCCTATGACGATGAAACCCATACCGTAGGCATTAACTTTAAGGTAACCAAAGGACGTCGCGTCTATGTAAGCCGGGTTGATGTTGTGGGCAATACACGAACCCGCGATAGTGTGATCCGGCGTGCCGTTCAAGTTGTAGAAGGCGACCGCTTCTCCTCATCTAAAGTTCGCAAGACAAAAGAGTCCCTGAAGCGACTGGATTTCTTTGAGAAGGTAGAGATTGAAACCCCTCAAACTCAGGATCCAGATCAGGTTAACGTCAAAGTAAAAGTGGAGGAAAAGCCCACCGGTTCTTTCTCTATTGGTGCGGGTTTCTCGACCACCGATAAAGTGGTGACGTCAGCCAGTGTTACCCAAAAGAACTTCTTGGGCCGTGGCCAAAACCTCTCTTTCTCAGCTTCTTTATCGGCCAGTACAGCTGATTTTGACCTGTCGTTTACCGAACCCTACTTCTTAGGTAAACCCATCTCTGCTGGGTTTGATATCTATAACCGTAAGGTCCAGGACTCCAGCACAACATCCTATGACCGTTCGACCTATGGATTGGGGCTGCGCTTAGGGGCGCCTTTATCCGATAATCTCTACAATAATATTTCATACCATCTACGCCATGTAGAGATCCATGATATTGACTCCAATGCTTCGACCTATGTTCAAGCTCAATATGCCAACAGCCCTTATTTACAGTCCATGCTGCGTTATGATGTGAATATGAATAAGGTCAAGCGTGAAGAGCAGAGCCCGGTTGGTGGCCATAGTCATAGCCTGCGTACAGACCTTTCAGGACTGGGCGGCGATGTACGCTTCTTGCGCTTATCTTCCGATAACCACCTCTACCACTCTATCCGCCCAGGTGGCAAACTGGTTGCGCACATGCGCATGAAGGCCGGTATTGTTGAGAGCTGGAGTGGCGATGTGCCCATCTATGAGAAGTATCAAATTGGGGGATCGCAGTCGATTCGTGGTTTCCGTAGCAGTGGTATTGGTCCCCGTGGTGTTTCAGATGGTGACTCCATGGGTGGTAACGCCTATGCAAGTACCAACATGGAGTTAATCTTCCCCATGATTGGCTTGGAAGATAAAGGTGTTAAAGGGATTACCTTCTTTGATGCGGGTATTCTCAGTAACTTTGATACGTTGGGCAGCGATGTCTACGAATCCACATCCCCTCGTGTTTCTGCTGGGGTTGCTGTGGATTGGAACTCGCCCTTTGGACCCCTGCGTGTCAACTTGGGCTTTCCTCTCATGAAAGAGCATTGGGATAAGACCAGAACATTTGACTTCAGCGTTGGGACCTCCCTGTAATCGGCATTGTGCTTGGTTAAGGCAAACAGCAAGGGTGTTGTCTGTGAGTAAAACAGGGTACAATCCGACCCTGGTAGATAGCTGAATGTCCTATGGCAGTGTCCGAAGAGAGCTAATTGGGGTCGCTGCCATGGCGTGTGAGATCACCACGCTAGTAAAAGAATTACGTTGAGGAAAACGCACATGTGGAAAAGTTGGACACAGATCCTTCCCGTTTTTGTTCTCTCAATGAGCCTGCTGTTTCCTGTGGCACAAAGTCGGGCTGCTGAGGTTAAAATTGCGGTCATTAACACCCAGCAGGCGATTGCACAATCCATTGCTGCCCGCTCAGCCCGGAAGATGCTTAAGCGCAAGCTAGAGTCCCGTCAAAAGAGGGTCTCCGGTAAAGAACAAGAGCTTAAAAAACTTCGTCTTGACCAGCAGCAAAAGAGCCGCTTGTTAACCCAGGATGCTCGAGACCAGCTACGGGTACGGCTGTCGCAAAAAGAGCGCGATTTTCAGCGTTTTTTTGAAGATAGCAACCGGGATCAACAAGCAGAAGCGACCCGTGTGACACGGAGAATCACCAATGCTGTTCGTGAGGTGATTGAAGATATCTCTCGTCAGCGTGGTTTTATTCTTGTGCTGGATAAGCGGATGACCGCTTTTAATGCACCCAATATTGATATTACTGATGATGTGTTGGCCATTGTCAACGAACGTACCAAAGACTGGTATCAGGAATAGAGCATGTCCCAAGATCCGATCTCATTGCAGGAAATTTTATCTTTTCTGCCCCATCGTTACCCTTTTCTGCTCATTGACCGCATTGTAGAAGCTGTCCCTGGTGAGCGGATATTGGCCCTTAAAAATGTCTCTTTTAACGAGCCTCATTTTCAAGGCCACTTTCCCGATCACCCGGTCATGCCTGGGGTATTGATTCTTGAAGCTATGGCTCAAGCCGGTGCTTTACTGGCTGGCCATACCGACCCTGAGTCCATTCGTGGGCAGTTGGTCTATTTTATGGCCATTGATAAAGCACGCTTCCGTAAACCGGTTGTGCCCGGTCACCAGCTGCATATTGAGATGACCCTGCTTAAGCGCCGTCGTGAAGTTTGGCGTTTTGGCGGTAAAGCAATGGTGGATGGTGAGGTTGCTGCCGAAGCTCAAGTTATGGCCATGACCCGCAATCGGGATGAAATCTAATGGCAGAGGCCAAGGTACACGCCACAGCGGTGGTCGAGTCAGGTGCTCAACTCGGTGAAGATGCCTCCATTGGTCCATACGCTGTTATTGGTTCTGATGTTGTCATTGATAAAGGGGTTGAAGTTGGCGCGCATGCCGTTATTCAAGGCCACACCCATGTGGGCGAAGATAGCGTCATATCCAGTTTTAGTGCCATTGGGCTGCCCCCACAAGATCTAGGCTACCAAGGTGAACCGACCCGTGTAGAGATCGGCAAACGCTGTCAGATTCGCGAGTATGTTTCCATTCACCGAGGAACAGAAAAAGGTGGGGGATTAACCCGTGTAGCCAATGATTGTATGATCATGGCTTATGCGCACGTTGCGCATGACTGCCGGGTTGGTGAGCATGTCATTATGGCCAACGGAGCCACCTTAGCGGGGCATGTTGAGCTACAAGAGTATGCCGTAATTGGTGGCTTAACCGCCATTCACCAGTTTGCACGTATTGGTCGCCACTGTTTTATAGGTGGTGCTTCAGCGGTCTCTATGGATGTGATTCCTTATGCCTCAGCAGCAGGTAATCGCGCCAAAGTTACTGGGGTCAATGTGGTTGGTTTACGCCGCCGAGGCTTTAGTGAAGAGGCCATCAAGGCCATTCGCCGTACACACCGGCTCATTCTACGTGCAGGTCTACGTCTTGAGCAGGCCCTTGAGGAGATTGAAAAGGATCCCATTATCCATTTCCCTGAGGTCGTTGCCATCCTTGAATTTATTCAAAACAGTCAGCGTGGGATATGCCGCTGATCCATGGGCTAAAGCTTAGGCTTCATTCCCACCGTTCCCTCCCGGTTTCTCCGGGTGGGAAGCGGGTAGGGATTATTGCTGGAAATGGCCAAATTCCTTCTCTTGTCATTCAAAAAATCCGTTCTCATACTGACAGCTGTGGTGTGGTGGTCGCAGCCCACCGGGGAGAAGCTGAGCCAGAGCTTGAACAGTTGGCCGATGCCACTTTATGGGTACGCTTGGGGCAATTTAAACGGATTATACGTTTTTTTAAAGCTCAGGGTGTGACACATATTGTCATGGTTGGTGGCATTACCAAGACAAAGATTTGGAACATTCGCCCAGATACGCTGGCCTTGAAAATTGCCAGTCGTCTGCGCCACATGCAAGATGATCATCTACTAAGAGCCATAGCTGAAACTCTTGAAAGCTATGGTTTTTCGGTGTGTGGAGCCCATGAACTGGTCCCTGAACTGCTGGCTCCGGCGGGTGTGTTAGGTAGTTACCAGCCAGATGAAAGCCTGCAAGCGGACTTTACGCTCGGCTGGAATATGGCCAAGGCCGTCGGTGCTTTGGATATTGGCCAGGGCGTCGTGGTTAGAGACAAAGTGGTTTTAGCCGTTGAGGCCGTTGAAGGTACCGATGCCATGTTAAAACGGGCCGGGGAGTTGACCCGGGGTGGTGGATGCTTGGTCAAGGTGAGCAAACCTCAACAAGATCTACGCCTGGATATGCCAACAGTGGGGGTTTCAACCATCAAAAACCTGCACCAAGCGGGATTAACCGGTTTGGCCATTGAAGCAGGGGCCACAATGATCGTAGACTTCATTGAAACCGTGGCTGAAGCAGATCGTCTAGGTGTGGTGTTGATGGGATGTGAAGCGTCCCAAATGGCAGAAGATAAAGAAGGGAAGCTGTGTCATGAGCCATGATATAAAACCTTATGCAGGACGCCCCCTACGCGCTGGCGTCATTGGTGTTGGTTATCTGGGGCGTTTTCATGCTCAGAAATTCAATAATATTGAGGGGGTTGAGCTTACCGCTGTGGTGGATAGTGATGCGGGGCGAGCTCAGATGGTTGGTGAGGAGCTTGATGTTCCTTTTTATACCGACTACCGCGATATTCTAAAAGACCTCGACTTGGTTTCTGTGGTTGTTCCCACACAATATCACTACATGGTGGCCAGCCACTGCTTGGAAGCGGGCGTTCATGTGTTGCTAGAAAAGCCTATTACGGTGACGCTAGATGAAGCCGATGAACTGGTAACCATGGCTGAACAGCGTAATATGGTGCTTCAAGTGGGGCATCTCAAACGCTTTCATCCTGCCGTTGTCGCTCTAAAAGAGAGTGGACTGCTGCATGAGCCCCCCACATTTATTCAGGCACAACGTTTGGCTCCCTTTAAATCCCGGGCTTTAGATGTTGATGTGGTTTTGGATTTAATGATCCATGATGTTGACCTTATTCTTAATTTCGTCAACTCAGAAGTGGAGTCTGTGGAAGCCATTGGTCAGCCCGTGTTGACCAGCCATATCGATATGGCCAATGCACGTCTACACTTTGCCAATGGCTGTATTGCGGATATTACAGCTTCTCGGGTGGCTCGTAACGCCACCCGTCAAATCCGTCTTTTCCAGGATGATGCCTACATTAAGCTCGACTTTATCACCAAGGGTATTCGAATTTCCAAACGCAGTGAAGGCACCATGGAGATGGATGGTATTGAAGTACCAGCCATGAGCGAAGAGCAATTGGCCATTCAGGATTATGATACCTTGGAGGCAGAGGTTAAGGCCTTTTGTGATGCCGTATCTTCAGGCGAAGAACCGCTGGTCAGTGGCCGCGATGGACGCAAGGCGCTTGAGGTCGTAGAGCGTATTCGACAGAGTATTTTTGGTCGTCGTGAAAACATCTGATTTCACGATCACATACCAGTAGGGGATATCATGGGCCGCCCACTTCGTATTGCCATAGTCACGGGAGAGGCATCTGGAGATCTGCTGGCGGCTTCTCTGCTAGAAGGCTTACAGCGACGTTTTCCGCAAATTGATATCTATGGTATTGGCGGACCCCGCATGAAAGCGATGGGGTTAGATTCCATGGCCGATGCTGAGGAGCTGTCTATTATCGGTGTGGTTGAAGTTCTCAACCGTTTTCCACGGATCCGCACCATTTTTAAGACATTTCTCCGTCGTCTAAAGACTGACCCTCCAGATCTTCTCATCACGGTTGACCTTCCTGATTTTAGCTTGCGCATGGCTAAAAAAGCTAAAGCTTTGGGTATTCCAACGGTGCATTATGTGAGTCCTCAAGTCTGGGCATGGCGCTCTGGACGGGCCAAGAGCATTGGCCGTTATCTGGATCTTCTATTGTGCCTGCTACCTTTTGAACCGGACTATTATAAAGAAACCTCACTGAACGCCCATTTTGTCGGTCACCCTTTGGTTCATGAAGCGGTCCCCAGTCGTAGCCGATCAGAAGCCAGACAGATTTTAGGGGTGCCAGAGACGGGGCAACTGGTCGCCATTATGCCTGGCTCCAGACGCAGTGAGATACAACGTCTGTTAGAACCTTTTTTACGTACGGCTGACCGTATGTGGAAAAAACGCACCAACATCTCTTTTGTTTTGATCCAAGCAGAGACCGTAACAGATCAACAAATGCATGATTGTTGGCCGGATGATCTTCGCAATCTTCCTGTGATTGTCCGACATGGTAATGCCTATGACTGGTTGGCCGCATCAGATGCACTCTTGGTTGCCTCAGGTACAGCGACATTGGAAGCCGCATTAATTGGTGTCCCCATGGTCGTAGCTTACAAGGTAAATAGTTTGACTTATCAGATTGGTAAACAACTGATCAAGAGCAACTATATCTCACTACCAAATTTAATATCTCACCAAGCTGTGGTACCTGAACGCATTCAAAAAGAGGCGAATCCTGAGCAGCTTTCTGAAGATTTATTACAGATTTTGGCCAGACCGCAAGAGGCAATGGCCATGCGTGATGCGCTGAAGATGGTTAAACAAAGCTTGATGCCGCCTCAGCATAGTGCTGCGGATGTAGTCGCCGACTTTATTTTAAAACATGTGGGTTATCAGCCCGGCAAAAGCTAGCTCTGTCGCGCTAAAACGACCCCATAAGGGGCTTAAAATAGAAGAATCGTCGGTATCTGTTACAGAGCTGTTTCAATCAATATTAGAATATGTTTAAATGGGTCTTCGTTGCCCCCCTATTAAAGGGTGTGTAGCCAGCGTGTTTTTTTACGGTTTAGCCTTATGACTTGGGGTGTAGGGCTTTAGATACTTCTAGGAGCAGACTGTGGCAGCCATTGATTTAACCAAAGAGAACTTTCAGGAAACCATCACCGGCGATAACATCGTCATTGTAGATTTTTGGGCATCCTGGTGTGGGCCGTGTAAGGCATTTGCTCCGATCTTCGAAAAGGTTTCTGAAGCTAACCCTGATGTGGTATTTGCCAAAGTCAATACCGATGAACAGCGTGAACTGGCCATGGAGTTTCAAATCCGCTCCATCCCCACGCTGATGATCTTCCGTGAGAATGTTATTATCTTCTCTCAGCCCGGTATGCTGCCAGAGCAGGCTTTGGTTGAACTGATTGCTAAAGCCAAAGATCTGGATATGGATGAAGTACGTAAAGAGATTGCTAATGCACAAGAGACGGAAAGCTAAGATTCTCTCTTTGCTTGGCTGAATATAAAAAGGCACTCCTTTGGAGTGCCTTTTTTATGTCGAGTCGAGGAGGAACCTGTTCTTTGTCTTGATCGTTCTAACCAATATGCACGTTGATCGCGATAAAAAAACTAAGAAGCATACTGCTTAACATCCCAATGCCCAATCCCCACTGGGCCTGTTTGAACCCTCGGCGATATAACCCAACCCACCACGGAACAACATAGGCCAATTGGAAAAGACCAAAAAGCAGGGTGTAGAGCACCAATGGTGTCCACATAACAAGGGATCCAAACAGCTTTTCACTGATAATCATGCCCAGTAATAACAGCAAAAAAATCGTCATATGAATAAGGTAGAGCTGAAAAAAAGTGATGACAGCCCCTTTTTGATGAAAAGTCATGGTTTTTTTCTCTTTATTTAGGGGGGACATCTTGATAGTAGCCTTCCATACGCTTGCTAGAGACAGGAATCGCTGTTTTTAAATCTTGCGCAAAGAGGGATACCCGATACTCCTCCAAAGCCCAGCGTAAATGGATCAGAGCTTCAGGTAGATGGGGTTCCTCAGCATATTTAAGCATTAACCGATCATATTTTTGCTGCCACACAGCATAGGCGGTTTGACGCTCTAGATCTTTGCCACTGTTGTGCCGTGCACGTTCCAGCCGTAACTGCATTGCCTTGAAGTAACGGGGGAAGTGGGTGAGCCACTGAGGAGGGGTACGACGTAGAAAGCCATGACTCATTAATGCGGTCATATGCGCCTCAATATCCTTAGCGATTTTCTGTTGCGGCGGATACATCGGTTTTTTAAAAGCTTTACGTAGGGCCCCGTAGTGTCTAAAGGTTTCATCCAGAAGTTTCCCCATGCGTTCGACTTCCGGTATTAAATGTGCCCGACCTTTTTCTAAAATAAACATAAAATCAGCTTGGTTACGTACCATCTCTGGCAAAATATCCTGGTCTTCAAAAAACACACGATCTGCCGCAGCATGTAACATGGATTTAGCCAGGACCTCTTTACGTTCTAAATGGGTGTAGTGCACGAGAGCTTCACGGGAGATGGGAGGATTTTTTTGGACCATTTTCACCTGCTGGTGCATTTGTAAGAGCAGCAGTCGACGCACACCATCATGATGCATACGAAAAGCGGCCTCCTGAGTTTCTACCATCTCAATACCAATCGACCCACCATCATCCCGAAGGGCAGGGTAACAGGTCACCGGTCGGTTGCGTTCGGTACGTAAAGCAACCTTTTCAGCCAGCTGGCCAAAGTTCCAGTTAAGTAACCCTGTTTTTTCATACTCAGATTTGGGTAAGGAAGCAAAACGATCCTGGGCATCCCCCCCATGCGCTTGTTGTAAACCTTTAAGATCTCGTCCCTGGGCAATCACCTTACGGTTGCTGTCATCTACAATACGAAAATTCATACGTAAATGGTCAGGCAGACTCTCCCATTGCCATGTGTCTGACAAAATCTCTCCACCAACCTTCTTTTCTATAAGGCGAGCCAGTACAGCGGTAAGGGTACCTTCATTAAAGGTGAGCTGCTCTGCACACCATTTGGCTGATTGAGGTAGTGGAACCAAATGTTTGCGGTAGCGCTTAGGCAGTATTTTTAACAGCCCAACAATTTTTTCTTCCAATAATCCAGGCACCAACCATTGAAAATCAGACTCTCTAAATTGGTTTAGAACGGGTAGGGGGATCACAACAGTTACCCCATCGTTGCCCTGACCCGGATTAAACTGATAGATCAAAGCCAGTTCATGGCCGCGTATGGTGATATGGCCAGGGAACTGCTCATCTTCCAGCACTTTTCCTTGCGGAAACACCACATCACGAGGCAAAAACAGTCGTTTAGGATTATTGCGTTCGGCCCTTCTACGCCATCGATCCAGAGCGTTCAAGTCATGGACATCACCGGGCAGGGCTTCGTCAAAAAACGCGAACAGTGCTTCATCATCGGCCAAATAGCCCCGCTCACGGGTGCGATGCTCTAAACCTTCAGCCTCTTCAATCAACGCACGGTTATGTTGATGAAAAGGGGCATTACTACGCAGATCTCCGGCAACCAATGCGTTATGAATAAACATGGCACGGGCATCCGCCGGAGCTATGGGAGCATAGGGGACCGAACGTTTGGGAATTAAAGTCAGGCCAAACAGAGTGACCCGCTCATAGACCATGGTTTGGCCGGCACGCTTCTCCCAATGGGGATCGAAGGGGTGTTTTTTGACCAAATGTGGGGCGACTTCCTCCACCCACTCCGGTTCTACTTTCGCTAGGAGCCGGGCATAGAGCTTACTGGTCTCAACCAGTTCTGCCGCAACAACCCACTTGGGGCTTTTTCCAAACAGATCAGATCCAGGAAAAATATGGAAAGAGAGTCCTCGTACGCCATCATATTGATGTTTCTCCCCCTTCATGCCCAAATTACCCAGTAATCCAGCCAGAAGAGATTTATGGATGGCAGCATATTCAGCAGGTGCCTGATTTGGCTTTAAGCCCAACTCTTTAAGAGTACGGTTTAACTGGTGGGCCACATCTTGCCACTCACGAATTCTCAGAGGGTTGAGATACTGCTTTTTTAGAGATTTTCTAAACTGAGTTTTTGAACGGGCCTGCTCAGACATGGTCTCAATGTGACGCCACAGCTTCAACCGGCTGATAAACTCTGATTTAGGTTCACTAAAGCGAGCATGGTGCTCTTTGGCACGACCTTTTTCAGCCTCCGGAAACTCCCGGGGATCTTGCGTACTCAGAGCAGCGGCTAAGATGGTGATCTCTTGCAAACATTTAAAACGGTCACCTGCCAAAATTATTCGACCCAAACGGGGGTCCAACGGCAACTTGGCCAGTTTACGGCCGATATCCGTTAGATTTTCGTTGTCATCTAACGCATCCAACTCTTTAAGTAACCGTATACCCTCACGGATGGCGGTGGGCTTGGGGGCATCAATGAAGGGAAATTTTTGAGGATCGCCCAGCTTTAATGCCTTCATGGTTAAAATAACAGAGGCTAATGAGGTCCGTAGAACTTCTGGATCTGTAAAGAGGGGGCGCTGTTGGAAATCCTCCTCTTCAAACAGCCGAATACAGATACCGGGCCCTAGGCGTCCACAGCGCCCTTTGCGTTGATTGGCTGATGCTTGTGCAATGCGTTCAATGGGTAACCGTTGAACTTGAGTCCGGGTACTAAAACGGCTCATACGTGCCAAGCCGGTATCAATCACACCATGAATACGAGGAACCGTAAGAGATGTTTCTGCGACGTTGGTTGAGAGAATAATACGACGTCGAGAGCCAGGGTTAAAAATGCGCTGCTGCTCTTTTGAGGAAAGACGGGCATACAGGGGCACAATTTCTACATGGGGGGGGTGGTGTTTGCGTAGCGCTTCAGCCGCCTCTTTAATCTCTCGCTCCCCGGGCAAGAAAACCAAAACATCCCCATTAGGCATATCCTCAAACAGCTCTTCAACGGCAAATAGAATACCGTCGTTGCGGGCCTCGCTATCACTTTCGGTCTTATCATCCAGCGGATTATAGCGAACCTCTACAGGATAGGTGCGACCTGACACTTCAACAATGGGGGCTTGATTAAAATGTGCCGCAAACTTTTCCGTATCCAATGTGGCTGAACTGATGATCAGTTTAAGATCTTTGCGACGGGTGCAAATTCCTTTTAAAAACCCCAGAAGAAAGTCAATATTCAGGCTGCGTTCATGGGCTTCATCAATAATAATGGCCTCATAACGGTTCAGGTATCGATCCTGCTGGGTTTCAGCCAGCAACATACCATCGGTCAGTACCTTAACCAGAGCATGCTCCCCAACCCGATCATGAAAGCGGACCTTGTACCCCACTTTTTCACCCAATGGGGATGATAAGTCTGACGCTAAAAACTGCGCAATGCCCGATGCCGCAATACGTCTCGGTTGGGTAACGCCCACATAACCGTGACGCCCAAGCCCCAACTCGAGACAAATTTTGGGTAGCTGCGTGGTTTTTCCTGACCCCGTTTCTCCACTGAGCACAACAATTTGATTATCCTCAATAGCCTGCTTAATAACCGCTCTTTTAGCACTGATGGGGAGCTGTTCGGGATAATCCAATGTGGGCAGCTGGCCTTTACGGGCTTCCACTTCAGCAAGGGTTGCTTCCATGCGAGCCCGTAGCTTACCCAGAACCTGTTGAGGGTCCTGTGGCGAGCGCTGTTTTTTTTGTACGGTTTTCTGCGACCCTCGCCGTAGACTCTGCTTAAGATCACCCAGAGCCCGTCGCAAGCCATGACGATGACGGATCATGGTCAAGGGTAACTGCTGCTCCCAGGCTTGGAGTTGCTGGCGAATTTGATTGTTATCCATAATTAACCGGTTGTGTAGACATCAAAGCGGGTACTACGACCCTTAAGCTGAAAATTAGGTTTGGCCTGTGTTAACAAGGGGGCTTTTAAGGGACGCTTTAAGACCACCCGTCGCTGTGCGGTTGCCATCGCCTGATCAAACAGTTCAGGCAAATCCTGGTCATCCCCTGCCAGTTGTCGTAACGCGACCATGGCTTTGCGGGGTAGGGAACCTTTGCCTTCATGGGGAAACATGGGATCGAGATAGATGACCTCAACTGGGTCAGGCAGGGTTTGCATAACCTGGCGAGCATCGTTGGTATGTAGGGTCAGGCGTTGAGCGACATCGTGACGTTCAGGGTCACGTTTGGCCTGCTGCAAACCATCCGACAATAAAAGGGCCATCAACGCAACCCGCTCAGCCAAGATAACCTCACACCCCATTCTGGCCATTAGCCAACCATCCCCACCCAAACCTGCCGTTGCATCCAGCACGCTAGGTAGGTTAGACCCCTTAATCCCCACGGCTCGTGCCAATGGTTGCCCCCGAACCCAACTCTCTGGCCCGGAGGGGGGAATCGCTCCTGCTGTCAACTTGGCGGTAATGGGATTTTGCCGCTTTTGATCACCGCTTTTTAGGGCGTAGCCATCACGGCCAACCCATAAAAGCAAAGGGGTCGGGCAGGGGGCACCCACCCCTAACAGGGGCCAGCCATACTGCTGGGCCAGCGCTGTGGCTTGCTGGATTTGAGATTCCGTGGCTGGAACCACACTTAGCACGCTCATGCAACCTCACCTCACTCAAAAAACCGGGGGCACCGCACATGGGTGGTTTATTCCTGAGGTGCCGTGCCGTAGAATAAGCGGGTTTCGCTTCCATGTACACCGGTGAGCCATGCTCAACGCTTAAATAGAAATCGGATAACCATGAATCACCCCTCAAAAATCGTGGCCTTTCAGGGTGCCCACGGCGCCTATAGTGAACAGGCCTGCCGGGAGAAACTCCCTGGTTATGAATCCCGTCCGTATAAGACATTTGAAGATGTCTTTATTGCCGTGGAGCAAGGGGATGCCGAACTTGGTATGTTACCGGTTGAAAACAGCATGGCTGGTGTTGTAAGTGATAGCTACGACCTGCTGGCTGTACATAACCTTCATATCATCGGTGAACATTACCAGCGGGTTCGCCACTGCCTAATGGCGCACCGTGGTGCCTCTATCGACCAAGTTAAAACGGTCTATTCACACCCACAGGCTCTGGCTCAATGCCACACTTTTCTTAAAAAACAGGGGTGGACACGCATGGCGGTTTACGATACCGCTGGGGCCGCCGCTTCGCTCCAAGAAGAGAAACGGGAAGGGGAAGCCGCCATTGCATCCGCACTGGCGGCAGAGCTCTATGATCTGGATATTCTAGCCGAAGAGATCCAGGATAGCGCCAACAATACCACACGGTTTTTAGTGATCGCCAAAGATGGCATCATCCCCATGCCCGAAGTTGGGTGCAAAACCAGCTTGCTGTTTGAAGTACGCCATATACCGGCTGCACTGTATAAATGCCTGGGCGGGTTTGCCACGAATGGGATTAACCTGACCCGTTTGGAATCCCGTCCGGTGGCGGGACGGGATTGGAGCTACCACTTCTATCTGGACTTTCAGGGACGCCTGGATCAACCCAATGCCCAGCAAGCTTTGGAAGAGTTGGAGTTCTATACCCATAGCATGAAGGTACTGGGTTGCTATCCTGAATCCCTACGTCCCCAGGGGCAGACACAAGCATGATCAGCTTTCCCCAAATCGATCCCATCATGTTCGAAGTCGGCCCGCTGGCTATCCGCTGGTATGGCATGATGTATACCCTCTCCTTTATCGTTGGGTGGCCACTCCTAAAGCGTCGTGCACAACGTGTTATGCCTGAACTGAGTGTGGATCATTTAGGGGATATCATGGTCTACACCCTGCTGGGCTTGGTTCTTGGGGGGCGCTTTGGCTATGTACTGTTCTACAACTTTGACTATTTTATTTCGGACCCGTTGGCCATGCTTCGCATCTGGGAAGGGGGCATGTCTTTTCATGGTGGATTGCTCGGCGGTGTAACCGCTTGTCTGCTCTACTCACGTAAAACCAACATTCCCTGTTTAACACTGGCTGATTTGGTGTTTCCCATCGTGCCGTTGGGGCTGCTCTTTGGACGTATTGGTAATTTCATCAATGGGGAGCTATGGGGACGTATATCAGACCTGCCATGGGCGATGGTCTTTCCCGGGGCAGGGCCCTATGCCCGCCATCCCAGTCAGCTCTATGAGGCTTTCTTAGAAGGCGTGGTCCTTTTTATTGTCTTGAACTGGCTTGCACGAAAAACCCGTTCCAGTGGATTTCTTCTCGGAGCTTTTATGGTGGGGTATGGTCTCTCCCGCTTTTTGGTGGAATTTGTGCGAGAACCCGACGCCCACCTGGGCCTTCTTACCCTGGGCTTATCCATGGGGCAATGGTTAACCTTACCCCTACTGGTACTCGGAGGCTGGTTGATGTTCCGCCCCCATGCGGCTCCAGGGTTGCCAGGACAAGCCGAACCTTCAGGGAAAGCCAACAGTGGCTGAAAAGGCGTGTGAAGAGGAGCGGTTGGATCGCTTAAAGCGGGTTGTTAAACAGCTCCCTCTTAAGCCAGGTGTTTACCGTTTTTATGATGGTGAAGATCAGCTGCTTTATGTGGGTAAGGCCAAAGCACTACGCAAGCGGGTGAGCAGCTACTTTAGCCGTCAGAGTGGACATAGCCCCAAAACCATTGTGATGGTTAAGCAGATTCAGCGGCTGGAGTTTACCGTAACAGCGACGGAAAATGATGCTTTGGTGCTGGAAGCTAACCTGATTAAAGCCCACCAACCCCGCTACAATGTTGTCTTTAAGGATAACAAGTCCTACCCCTACCTGCACCTAAGCACCCAGCATGATTATCCTGCGCTGGCACTCTATCGCGGTGATCGCAAAATTCCAGGACGTTTTTTTGGCCCTTATCCTTCGACCCATGCGGTTAGAGATACCTTAAAATGGCTACAGAAGATCTTTCCTGTTCGCCAGTGTGAGGATAGTCAGTTTAACCACCGCACACGGCCCTGCTTGCAATATCAGATTCACCGTTGTGGTGGACCGTGTTGTGATCGAATATCCTTGGCCAACTATGGAAAAATGGTGGATCAGGTCAGCCTGTTTTTGGAAGGCAAAGATAAACAGCTGGTTAAAGCCCTTAAAGAGGATATGTGGCAGGCTGCTCAAGATCGGGATTTTGAAGGGGCCGCCAGACTACGTGACCGTATTAATGGCATTGAACATGTCCAGGAGCGTCGCCGGTTAAACTTAACCGGTGAGGTTGACCTGGATGTCATGAGTGTCTCCGTGGGGGTGAAGAAGGCGATCGTTCAAGTCTTTTTTATCAGGGCAGGCATCAATTTAGGCAACCGAGCCTTCTTTTTGGATAAAGGTGAGGAGGAGGACCCGACCATTATCCTTCAAGCTTTTGTCAGCCAGTTTTATCTGGATAAACCGCCTCCACCGGAGATCCTCCTTGAGTATCTCCCCTTGGAACAAGAGATGCTGGAGGAGGCTTTAAGTGAGCGATTGGGTAAACGGGTCAAGTTATTGCACCCTCAACGGGGGGAGCGTCGCCGTTTGCTGGAGATGGCCCAGGAAAATGCACAGCAAGCTTTAAAACAGTACCAGTCCAGCCGAGATCATGTTCGGGATCAGCTGGAGGGTTTGCAAGAGATATTTAATCTTTCGGAACCTCCTCAGCGTATTGAAATTTACGATAACTCCCACATGCAGGACAGCAATGCCGTTGGTGCCATGGTGGTGTTTGGTCCTGAGGGATTTGAAAAAAACCAGTATCGTAAATTTAATCTGGAAGAGTCTGGCGCCCCAGATGATACAGCCCGTATGATTGCTGTCCTTACCCGTCGCTTCAAACGTCTCAAAGAGGGGGAGGGGCGTTGGCCAGATATTGTGCTGCTGGATGGCGGTATTGCTCAACTGAACGCGGCGTTAAAAGTGGTCGAAGATCTGCAGATTGATGGGGTTCTTTTTACAGCCATCGCCAAAGGTCCTGAACGTAACGCCGGACAGGAGCGGCTTTTCTTGCCCGCTCAAAGCAATCCGCTTATACTGCCTGAGGATTCACCACTGTTGCACTTTTTGCAGGTGGTTAGGGATGAAGCACACCGTTTTGTTATTGGCTTTCATCGTAACCGACGGGGGAAACGCCAGACACGATCACTACTCGATGGTATTGCGGGTGTCGGCCCCAGCCGTAAGAAGGTACTCATTAAACAGTTTGGTTCCGTCAAAGGGGTACGTGAAGCCTCACAAGAGGAGATCGCTGCACTACCCGGTTTTTCTACCCATCTAGCCCGCACCATTATGGATGCCCTGGATGAGACATCTGGCTGAATACGGATCTTATGAATCTACCGAATAAATTAACGGTCTCTCGTGTTGTCTTAATTCCCTTTTTTATCGCCTCGGTCTACCTGCCTGGTGATCAAGGGCATCTTACGTCAACGGCTCTCTTCATCCTTGCCTCTTTAACCGATTGGCTGGATGGGTATCTAGCCCGTAGTCGGGGGGAGATGACCTCCTTTGGCAAGTTTCTTGATCCCGTTGCCGATAAGCTGTTGGTCATTGCCGCACTGATCATTCTTTTGGCTGAACAGCGCGCGCATATGGTGGCGGTACTCATCTTGGTGGCCCGTGAAATTGTCATTATGGCACTCCGGGAGTTCATGGCTGGCAAAGGCAGTGGCGTACCTGTCTCTTGGGTGGGCAAATGGAAAACCGCCATTCAGATGAGTGGTATCACCCTTTTACTGCTCCACGATGCCTTTTTTGGTATTGCCTTACATAACCTGGGGCAAATACTCCTCTATAGCTCTGCTATTTTGGCTGTCTGGTCCGCCTATCTTTATATCCGTAGTGTTTGGCCCCATATCATGGAAGGGGCAAGCTGAATCTTTGTTTTAGTTTTTTGGGTCTTGTCACGGCAGCTTTCATTTTTTTTAACGGTTTCGTTAAAAAGGTCTTGACCCGGTAGGGGGGATCTCTTATATTCCCCTCCACCCGATGACGGATTGAGTGATTAAACAGTTCCTAACCAGGGATGATCACAAATAATCAATCATCGATGTGAGTGCCGAAATCACAGTAGGTATGCGGGAGTAGCTCAGGGGTAGAGCGCGACCTTGCCAAGGTCGATGTCGAGGGTTCAAATCCCTTCTCCCGCTCCATTTTTCGGCCGGGTGGCGAAGTGGTCTAACGCTGAGGTCTGCAAAACCTTTATTCGTGGGTTCGAATCCCACCCCGGCCTCCAGCTATACCAAGTCTAAAAAAAGTGCATGCGGGAGTAGCTCAGGGGTAGAGCGCGACCTTGCCAAGGTCGATGTCGAGGGTTCAAATCCCTTCTCCCGCTCCAACTTTTTCCTTCCCCTCTCCAAATCTTAAAATTGTCATCTAAAAATAGACGTAACCTATCGAAAAGTTTCACGTGACTTTACGGTCCGCATCCCCTAGTGTTACAGTCAATCTTACATTTATCCGCGACAGGTTCTTCTTTTTTTTATTTATAATAAAGTCGGGTCATATCGCGATTTTACGGCTCTGGTAACACTGTTAACGCCTCAACAGCGGTTATAGAGCTTAAACCATTCTGTTTTTACGGTTCAGGATCTTCCCATGAGTAACGCTTACGATCAGATTTTCCGCCAAAACGAGCGGGTAATGGTCTTTATCGATGGCTCTAACCTCTATGCAGCCATCCGCTCCCTCGGTTTTGATTTCGATTACAAAAAGCTACTGCGCTACTTCCGGTCTCAGGCCAATCTGGTCAGAGCCTACTACTTTACAGCGCTGGGTGACGACCAGGAGTACTCTCCCATCCGTCCTTTGGTTGACTGGCTGGCCTATAACGGCTACTCCGTCGTAACCAAGCCCATCAAAGAGTATGTGGACCCCGTAACCGGCCACAAGCGTACCAAAGGCAATATGGATATCGAAATTGCCGTTGATATGATGAAACTGGCCCCTTACTACGATCACGCGGTTCTGTTCTCAGGTGATGGGGACTTCCGTAGTGTGGTTGAGGTTGCTCAAGATCAGGGTAAAGTTGTAACCGTCATCAGCTCCTTAATGACGCAACCCCCCATGATTGCCGATGAGTTACGCCGTCAGGCTGACTACTTCATTGAGCTGAACCGCATTAAAGAACACCTCCAGCGGGACCCCTCCCAAGGACAGCAGGGTGGCGCACCAAGCATGCCTTAAACTGAGGTGTGATCGATAAAAAAGCCGCCGTTTGGCGGCTTTTTTTATGTATAGACACTCAAAAAAATGGCCGTCATTGATCTTTTTGATTCAGAAACAGTCTAATCTTGATAAAGATTGAACATACATACCCTTATGTACGTCATGATGGGTGGGTAGCAATGGGGAGGCTGTGATGAACGTTGTCGAAAGACTATTCAACCAATGGCAGGCTCAGCCCGAGTCTCGCGCAAAAGATGAACTGCTCGCATCGGTATTAGGCGATAACCGTAGCGGCACATCCATTCCACGTTATTGCACCGATATTGGGGAAGCTCAAGTTGCCATGGATCGTGCCTGGATGCTGCTGGAGGAGTCGGCACCCGTACGCATTGCTTGCCATGTCGAAGGTCATGGGCGTCAGGATGGTGGACGTCAATGCCATGTAGAGTGGTGGCCTGAAGATGGTGCACACCATGCGACACCTGAGTTTGAAAGTGAGGCCGAGTCTCGCGCTTTTGCAGCCTTTGCCTTTTTAAAAATGGAAGCTGGACAGACCTGATAGAAAACCCGAATATTATGGTTTTTCTGCTAAGCGGCTTGAGACCCTGAGTTTCAAGCCGCTTAACTGTTTTTACACCTATAACTCCTGGACCTTGCAGAGGCTTTGCTTCAAGATAGGGACTCCCTTTTTTATAACGGATGCAGGCTGCTGACACCGTCATGCCGCCTGTTTTTAGGAGGATATGGGCTGATGGGTAAGGTTGCGTTTCTTTTTCCAGGCCAAGGTTCCCAGGCTGTCGGCATGGGACAACAGCTCAAAGAGGCTGATGGCGACTGTGCAGATCTTTTTGAACAGGCCAATGCTGCGCTTGGGGATGATCTAACGGGATTAATGTTCAACGGGCCAGAGGAGGAGCTAACCCTGACCCGTAATACTCAGCCTGCTCTCGTCGTTACGGCGATGGCAGCCTATACCTTGGTCCGCAAACATAGTGACATTCAGCCCGCATTTGTCGCTGGGCACTCTTTAGGGGAATATGCGGCGATCTGTGCGGCCGGTGGGCTCTCTTTTGCGGATGCGGTGCGTTTGACCCGCCTGCGTGGGGACGCGATGCAAAAAGCGGTTCCGGTTGGTGTTGGGGCCATGGCCGCTATGCTGAATATGGATGCTGCAGTAGTCGAGGAAGTGTGCCAAGCCGCCCGTGAAGAGCTGGGCAAAGCCTGCGTACCGGCCAACTACAACAATCCCTCACAAATTGTGATTTCTGGTGACAAAGCAGCGGTTGAACGTGCGGTGGTTCTCGCCAAGGAAAAGGGGGCCAAGCGCTGTGTCATGCTACCTGTATCTGCCCCTTTCCATTGCCCTTTAATGCAGCCTGCAGCCGATGCCATGGAAGCGGCTCTCGCCAAAACCACAATGAATAATCTCACCATTCCCCTGGTTGCCAACGTCAACGCCGCGGTGACCACCGATGCAGAGATGGTACGCAAACAGTTGGTTGAGCAAGTATGTGGCTCGGTTCGCTGGGAAGACTCCATTCGCGCCATGATCGCCCAAGGGGTCGATACCTTTGTGGAGATTGGAACAGGCAAGGTTCTAACCGGCATGCTGCGCAGAATTGATAAAGGCGTTAAAGGGGTTACCATCAATGGACCCGACGACCTCACTTCCCTGGCTGATTTGGGTTAACTTTCTGTCATCGCTTTAAAGGAACATGAAGATGAGTGATCGCGTTGCAATCGTTACCGGCTCTACCGCAGGGATCGGTCAGGAAGCGGCCAAGCTGTTAGCCAAACGCGGGTGTCGTGTGGTCGTCACCGGTACCCGAACTGAGAAAATTGAAGAGACACTAGAGGCCATCCGTGCTGATGGTGGCGTGGCCGAGGGGATTGCGGCCAATATTGGCGTGGATGAAGATCTAGATAAACTGGTGGCCTTTGCCCAGGAGAGCTTCGGTGGTGTCGATATTCTGGTCAACAATGCCGGCATTACCCGTGACAACCTGTTCATGCGTATGAAGGATGATGAGTGGGATCAGGTCATCGCACTTAACCTAAGTAGTGTTTTTAAGCTATCCAAGCGTGTTATTCGTACCATGATGAAGACCCGCTATGGTCGCATTGTCAATGTGACCTCGGTGGTTGGTTTTAGTGGTAATGCTGGACAAACCAACTATACGGCGGCCAAAGCAGGACTGGTTGGTTTTAGCAAATCCTTGGCTAAAGAGGTGGCTAGCCGAGGCATTACCGTCAACTGTGTCGCGCCCGGGTTCATCCAGACGGCAATGACGGAAAAGCTGAATGAAAAGGCTCAAGAAGCCATCTTGGGGCAGATCCCCATGGGCGCCATGGGTAGTGTTGATGACATTGCCTCAGCCATTGGCTTTTTGGCCTCAGATGAAGCCCGCTATATCACAGGGGAAACCATACATGTCAATGGTGGCATGTATATGTGATTAAGTGGTCATTGCCCTTTTTATAAAGCTTTGGTAGGCGGAGATTCCGGCTATTCGAGCATTTGCTTCGAAAAAGGGCAGTAAAAAGCTATTTCCCCGTGCTAGTGGGGGGGCGGCTGTGCTATATAAAACAATCTGGAGGGGATAAGCGGTATACTTTTTAAAAAGCTACCGTATCTATCCATCACCTTTCTTTAAGAACAACAGAGGAAGCGAACCGATGAGTGATATCGCGGAACGTGTCAAAAAGATCGTTGCAGAGCAAATGGGTGTTGACCTGGACAAAGTGACCGACGACGCCAAGTTTGTCGAAGACCTGGGTGCTGACTCCCTGGATAACGTAGAGCTGGTAATGGCTTTCGAAGAAGAGTTCGGCTGCGAGATCCCCGACGAAACCGCCGAGAAAATCGCCTCGGTGAATGACGCCATTAAGTACATTGGCGAGAACATGGAATAAGATCCGTTTTGGGAGAGGTGTGGATTTCCTAGGATCACATACTCAACCCATACGGTGACCATAGCCACGGCGTCCTGTTCTTATTGTGCAGGACGCCGTGTGCCGTTCCATCTTGTAGCGTATTGATTTATTGCATTAACCTTCCCTAAAAAGTCTGCTCAAAGGTTGAGAATTGGCTTTTAGGAAGCTGTCGAAAGGGTTCGCTCCGTGAATCACAGAGTTGTCATCACCGGTGTTGGTCTGGTTACCCCTCTGGGTGTGGGCAATGACGAAACCTGGACCAAGCTGATCGCAGGTGAGTCTGGTATTGCACCTTTGACCTCCTTCGATACCGAAGCCTACGCCTGTAAAATTGGCGGTGAAATTAAAAACTTCGACGTGGAACAGTGGATTCACAAAAAAGAGGTCAAAAAGATGGACCGCTTCATCCATTATGGGATGGCGGCTTCACAGATAGCCTGGGAAGACAGTGGCCTGGAAGAGCCTGAAGAGGAAGAGAGCTACCGCTACGGCGCCATTATTGGTTCTGGTATTGGTGGTTTGATCGCCATTCAAAATCAAGCCATTGCGCTGAAAGAGAAGGGCCCTCGTCGTATCTCTCCCTTCTTTATCCCGATGTCTTTGATCAACTTGGTCTCCGGCCAGCTTGCCATTAAATATGGCCTTCGCGGTCCAAACCATTCGGTTGTGACAGCTTGTGCCACAGGTACCCACGCCATTGGCGATGCCATGCGTATTATCCAACGTGGTGAAGCGGATGTCATGGTGGCCGGTGGTGCTGAAGCAGCCATTTGTGAGCTGGGTATTGGCGGCTTTGCTGCAGCCCGTGCGCTCTCTACCCGTAATGATGATCCCACCCGTGCCTCACGTCCCTGGGATACCGGCCGGGATGGTTTTGTCCAATCCGATGGTGCGGGTGTGGTGGTTGTGGAAAGTTATGAGCACGCCAAGGCGCGTGGAGCCCGTATTTATGCAGAGCTCATTGGTTACGGCATGTCAGGAGATGCCCACCATATTACGGCTCCACACCCCAGTGGTGATGGCGCGGCCCGCTGCATGACAGCTGCTCTAAAAGATGCCCAAATTGATCCTCAGCAGATCGGGTATATCAATGCCCACGGTACCTCAACCCCTCAAGGGGATATCATTGAGACCAAAGCTGTGAAGAAAATCTTTGGTGAAAGCGAAGCCAAAAAAGTCATGGTCTCTTCGACCAAATCCATGACCGGGCACCTTCTGGGGGCTGCGGGTGGTATTGAAGCCATCTTTACCGCCAAAGCACTGCATGAAGGGGTTATTCCCCCGACCATTAACTTGGATGATCCTGATCCTGAATGTGATCTGGACTATGTACCCCACACAGCACGCCAGGAACAGGTAGAGGCTGCACTCTCCAACTCATTTGGATTTGGTGGTACCAACGCAACACTGGTGCTGAAACGGGTCCCCTGATAGCCTGTTTTAGTTCACGTTGAATACAGGCTTGAATGTTGAAAAAACTGTTTTTTTACCTACTTCTGCTCATCCTTGTTGCCACCACCGGTTCGGCAGGCTTTGCCTGGATGCGTTATGAGGCTTTTCTTCAGCAACAAGCACCACAAAACCTGGATTTTGTGGTCGCTCGGGGTTGGAGTGTGGGAAAAACAGCGCAGCAATTAGAAGCGCGGGGGGTTATTGACTCCGCGCTTTTTTTCCGCCTAATGAACAGACATAAACCAGGGGCAGCTCTCAAAGCAGGAACATTTGCCATTGAGAAGGGGATGACACCGGAGCAGATTCTATTGCGTTTACGCTCTACAGATGTGGTGCGTTACATGGTGACCTTTCCTGAAGGGATCTCTCTTAAGCAAATTGCTCAGCGGTTTAATGAAAAAGGCTGGTCTGGTGCAGGTTCCGCTTTATTAACCCCACAAGGGCGTGAAAGACTCGGCGTCCCACAACAGACTCTCGAAGGTCTTTTGTTTCCTGACACCTACTATTATGAAGCCAATGAGCAGGGTTGGGGAATTGCCCAGCGCATGGTGCAACGCATGCAGCAGGTGCTTGATAAAGCGTGGGGGGCAACCCCTAAAGAGCAGAAGAAGCTTAGTCGTTATGAAACCCTGATCTTAGCCTCTATTGTCGAAAAAGAGACCGGTGCTGCTGCAGAGCGCCCTGAGATCGCAGGTGTCTTTCATAACCGTCTGGCGCGACGCATGCGGTTACAGAGTGACCCGACCGTGATCTATGGTATTAAAGATTATCGGGGTAATATCACCCGTAAACATTTACGAACCCCCACCCCTTATAATACCTATACCATTTCTGCTCTTCCTCCGACCCCTATCTGCTCACCAGGGGCTGGGGCGATTACGGCTGTATTACACCCCAAAAAAACCAACGCTTTATACTTTGTTGCTCGGGGGGATGGTTCAGGTAGCCATCGGTTTGCACGGACACTGAAAGAGCACAATCGCAACGTCAAAACCTACCTCAAACAGTTGCGTAAAAATCGGAAATGAAAACGAAGGGCCGAGCATGTTGGGTAAATTCATTACATTTGAGGGTGGAGAAGGTGCAGGAAAAACCACCCAAATTGAACGCTTGGCCATACGTTTAACGGATCAGGGGCATCAGGTTCTACGTACCCGTGAACCAGGCGGCTGCGCCATCAGTGAACGTATTCGTGAAATACTGGTAACGGGGCGTGGTAATGACTTGGATGGTACATCCGAACTGTTGCTGATTTTAGCTGCACGACATGAGCATATTCGACAAGTCATTCGTCCCGCACTTGAAGCAGGAACCTGGGTCTTGTGTGACCGGTTTGAAGACAGCACCATGGCTTACCAAGGGGCCGCTAGGGGTGGGGATGAAACATGGCTTAAACAGCTAGGGCAGTGGATTAGGGGGGATGTTTGCGCTGATTTAACCCTGGTTTTGGATCTTGACCCCCATGAGGGCTTAGCCCGCAGCCACCGACGTGGCGGAAAAGAGCAGCGCTTTGAGCAGGAAGCTCTCTCTTTTCACCAGACCGTACGTCAGGCCTTTCAACGCATTGCCCAACAAAATCCCAAGAGGGTCAAAATCATCCAAGCGGATCAAAGTATGGAACAGGTCTCAGCGCAGGTGTGGAACCATACGGAGGCACTCCTTGCTTCAATTTAATCAAATATTGGGGCAACAAGGTGCTTTAGATGGCTTAACCAGTGCCATCGCCGCAGGACGTTTAGCCCATGGGTTGCTCTTTTATGGCCCTGCGGGCGTGGGTAAAAAAAGTACGGTCCGTGCCTTGGTTCAGCGAACGCTCTGTCATGAAGTAGGGGAACACGCGCTCAATGCCAGTGGTACTCTACCCGAGAGTGGGTGTGGTCACTGTAGCTCCTGTGCCCGCTTTGACAGTGGAGGCCACCCAGACCTTTTATGGCTTGAGAAGCAGGATGGACGAACCCAACTCTTAGTTGATCAGGTCCGTGATTTAACTCACTTTGTTGCCTTAACACCGCTGCTCTCAAACTATAAAGTCGCTGTTATTGATGAAGTCAGCCTGATGAATGCCAGTGCAGCGAACGCCCTGTTAAAAACCTTGGAAGAGCCTCCTGCTCAATCTTTAATTATTCTTACAACCCAAAGCCCTGGTGCCCTGTTACCTACCATACGCTCCCGCTGTCAAGCCATCCGCTTTGTTCCACTTGAAGCGGATATCCTTAGAAAACTACTCAAAAATCATAAAACTGAGCCGCCTTTAACAGATCAGGCCATGGAAAGTGCGATTGAGATGGCTGGGGGTAGCATGGGTCGTGCCTTGGCGTTGTGTGAAGGGGAGTTACCCACACAACGTCAGGAGCTTTGGCAAGATATGGCACAACTGTTAAAGGGCACGGATTTAGGGACCATCTGTGATCTCGCCGCAAGATGGGGAAAAGCAGAGCTGTTTGAAACCACCACTATGCTGTTGGAGTTCTGGTTTCAGTCCCATATTCGTGCTAATTTATTAGATCAAGATCAATCCAATAACCACCAAGCTCAATCAACCCGTAACCGGGAGTGGTTGACGCTTGCGCAACAGTTTACACGTATGGTGGATGAAGCTAGGGTTTTTAATCTGAACCGCCCTCTGATGCTGGAACATCTGTTTATTCGCATCACCCGACTGGCGACCTAAACCTGCCACATGTGTGTTAAGAAGGAATTCCCGGCAATGTCCGAGATCGAATCGCCTTCTGATCCTCAGGATCAGAGCGCTCTGTTGGAAACATCCCAACCCTCCTCAAGTTCAACAATAGAGACCCAGCCAGATGCGGGTAGCGCAGCATCGCCTGGTCAAGAAGAGCAGAAGCAAACGTCAAAAGAGGGACGAAAAGGGCGCAATAACCAACACCGGTTGGTTGGCTTTCGTATGGAAAGCTCCTGCATGGTCTACCAGATCAAGTCGCGTATTGCTAACCTGAGTAGTGGGGATGCCATTTTGTTGGAAAACCGTGCTGGGGAAGTTATTCCTGGCCGCGTTACCCATGTTGCGCCATGGGACCCGCAAAATAAAAACAATCTTTTTTGTGGCCCTGTGACCCGTATTATTCGGCGCATGACCGATCAGGATAAACAGGTTCAAGAGACCCGTGAACAGCGGGAAAAAAGCGCCTACCGTCTGTGTCGACAACTTATCCGTGAACAACAGCTCCCGATGAAACTCTCCAAGGTCTCCATTCAGGGGAGTAATAAGGCCATTTTTCATTTTACCGCAGAAAACCGGGTCGATTTCCGTGCACTGGTCAAGCAGCTTAGCGGTGAGCTAAGCATGCGGGTAGAGATGCGCCAGTTAGGGGTAAGGGATGAAGCCAAACTACTGGGTGGGATGGCACCTTGTGGTCGTAATCTTTGCTGTTCTTCACATTTGAACAAGTTTCACCCTGTTTCAGTACGTATGGCAAAAAATCAGGATCTCTCCCTGAATCCCGACTCTATTTCTGGTGTGTGTGGGCGGTTAATGTGCTGCCTGTCTTATGAGAATGATGTCTACAGCGATATGCGTAAGGGCTTACCGAAGCCAAAATCTCGTATGATGCTGGCCAATGGGGAGGAGGTTGCCATTCGTGTGGTTCACCCGATCTCCCAATCGGTCGAAATCCAATTTTCAGACCGTACCCGTAAGACACTCACCGTCGAAGAGCTTAACCATGAAGTAGAGGGAACAACACCTGAACCTAAGGTTGAAGAGCCTGTGATCCATCAGGTTGTTGCCGAAGCCATTGCTCAACCAAATGATAAACCCACCCCCAAGACTCAAGAAGAACGTGGGGAGAATGAAGAAGAAAAGAGTGGTCGTAAACGCCGCCGACGACGTCGCAATAAAGATCGGCAGGAGGCTAACCAAACTGCTGGAGAAAAGCCAGCTTCTCAAAGTGTGACACCCGCACCAGCTGAGGAAAATGCTGAAAAGTCAGCAAGTGGGGAAGAACCTAAAAAACGTCGCCGTCGCCGTCGTCGTAAACCGAACTCTGCCGAAGCTGAGAATAAGACCACTCAACAACCACAACAGGCAAGTCCTTCCTCCCCACCTGCTCCAGCAGGGGATCAAGAAAAAGGCTCAGGAGAAGCCCCCAAACGTCGTCGTCGACGCAGGCGACGCCGGGGGGGAAATGGAAACTCTGAGACCAAAAGCGAGTCTTAACTGATAAGCCTTCATATCACACCGACGAAGCCCGATGATAAATCGGGCTTTTACCTATCTCTAAAGAACCTAAGCGTTTGTCGTTTAGTTTGAGGCCGTAATTAAGGTTCGTCGCGATTAATCATCCTAAGGGGGCTTTATCAAATGCCCCCTCAAACACCATTCGGATTTCAACCATGTACCTTGCTGATAGCCATGCGCACTTGACCTTTGATGCCTTTAAAGAGGATTTGGACACGGTCTTGGACCACGCACGTAAACGAGGCGTGCGCTATATCAACACCATAGGAACCCGTCTGGATGAGGTTGAAGCCCTATTAGCACTGACACAAAAGCGTCCGCATATCTATACAACTGTGGGAGTGCACCCACACTATGCGGATGAGTATGTTACATGTACGGCTGAGGAAATTGTCACCTTGGCTCAGAACCCCAAAGTGGTTGCCATTGGGGAAGCTGGGCTAGACTACCACTATGACAATGCCGATCGGGGGAACCAACGTACGGTGCTGCGTACCCACATTCAAGCGGCCCGGCACGCTAACCTTCCGTTGGTTATCCATACACGGGAAGCAGAGGCAGACACGCGCACCATTATGGAAGAGGAGAAGGCCTCAGAGTGTGGTGGGGTTATCCACTGTTTTACAGGTAGCAAGGATATGGCTACTTGGGCACTAGACCAGGGCTATTATATTTCACTCTCAGGTATTGTCACTTTTAGTTCAGCCCAGGAATTACAAGAAATTGCCCGCTATATTCCGGCAGACCGTTTACTGGTAGAGACTGATGCACCTTATCTGTCCCCTTTAGCCAAGCGGGGTAAACGCAATGAACCAGCCTTTGTAGAGCTTACAACCAAAACCATCGCCAAGTTACGCGGTATTAATGCCAAAGACCTGGCCGATATGACTACAGAGAATTACCGTCGGCTTTTTCGAATTGATCTAGCAAGAACCAGCGATAAAGGTGTTTTGGCCTATCCCATTGGCAACCGTTTGTATATGAATGTCACCCATGGATGTACCTTGAAATGTCAGTTTTGTCCCAAATGGGCTGCCCCTGAAGTACATGATTTTGATCTCGGACTTAAGGCAAACCCGAGTAGTGATGAACTTATTGGGGCTTTTGGTGAGTTGGACGCCTTTGATGAAATTGTCTTTTGTGGTTATGGCGAACCAACCTTACGCATAGAGGTTATGTTGCAAGTCGCCAAAGCTGCAAAAGAGCAAGGTAAAAAGGTTCGTCTCAATACAGACGGTTTGGCAAACTTTGTGTATGGGAAAGATGTAACTCCACAAATGGCTGGATTGATTGATGCAATTTCTATCTCGCTCAATGCCCAAAATGCTGAGATCTATGATCAGCATTGTGTCCCAGGAAAAACAGGTGCTTATGATGGTTTATTGGCATTTGTAGATAGCGTAAAAACCTATATTCCTGAAGTTACGCTGACCGCAATTAATGGTCTAGAAGGGGTAGATATTTCAGCGTGTGCCAAAATTGCCCGTCAAAAAGGTGTTAAATTTAGAGCTCGGCAATTGGATTTAGTCGGATAACAAGTGGCACCACTTCACTTTTTTGTTATCTGAAGAAGGAATTTGACCGATAGGGTCAGAAGAACTACCCCCGTTTTAGGTCTGTACCTGCAAAACGGATATTTAGACGATGCTTTCACCCGATATCAGCAGGGGGAAGCAATATCAGGAGTCCATGAACCTGTGGCTGAAACTAAGAATGAAGGCAAAACCAAGCGCTTTCTGAAAAGCCTGATTCAAACAGGTAAAGGAAAGGGCAAGGACCTCGCTGTTGCAGACGAGGACGGCTGCCATAAGATTGAGGAAGAGGAGATGATCATCAAGATCGTCACCCGCGCAATCGAGGAGCATCTGCCTGTTCAGCTTCAGCTTGAGGAAGGGGATGCTTTTACCTTTTTCACCTATTTTGAAAAAGAGAATGAAGAAACTTCCTACCTGGAACAGGCCCGGTATGTCTTAATTGATGCCTTGGACCCGCCCTTAGGAAATATCAAAATTCGCAGTGCTGTCTTTGTCGATATCTCCATGTTCACCGAGCTACATCTGGTGCGCACCAAGCTGCGTTTTCAGAAGATTATTGAAGGCAAAACCATTCAGCTCAGTTTTCCTCGCTACCTTCAGCAAGAACCGCAAAAACGGGCCATGGTACGTGCCAAGCTTGAATCTCAGTGGAAATTCAACTTGGAAATCATTCGCGAATCAGGTGTGAAGTTTAATGCGAAGGCGTATGATATCAGCACCGGTGGGGTGGCCATCTACTACAAAGATAAGATTGCCAAAATTACAGAAGGCTCACGTGTAGAAACGGTCATTTACTGGCCAGAAGGTCCACCGATCAGAGTCGATAGCATTGTGATTGGGCAGTTTAGTAAAGAGGGGTATACAGGGTACCGTGTACGTTTCTTAGTCGGATCCTTCGACATCAATGAAGCATTAGGTAAGGTTGTTTCTCTGGCTCAACGTATGAGCTTGACCAAACGTACACGTCTGTTTAGTAAAGATTAAATTAATTATTTATTGTTAAACTATTTCAGAGTAATAAAGCCCGTATCGCGTTGCGACACAACCCCCACAAACCGGTGGCCATTGGCCAGTGTAACGGCTTTACCTGGCTCTATGCGTTTGCCCATTTCAATCCAATACCGCGCATATTCCAAGATCTCATCCTGGGAGTCATATAAAAACTCCTGCCCTCGGCGTATATCAACATAACGCTCAAGCTCAGCGCCAGTAAACCGTTTTAGCCCCTTACTTTTTAACAGATACAAACCAGACTGTTTTTCCACGGCAAAGCGTACCCATAGCCGAATAGGTAGGTAGTCAAAAGCATTGGGATCATTATGACTGAGCCGCTCAAACACCATCCCTAAAGCGCGTTTGTACATAACAAAACGTGACCACATGATCAGGCGCTTACTACTTTCCCAATAGTTGAGAACCGGGCGCCCTTGATCGGCTAGAATATAAGATAGCGCCATGGTGTCATCAGCAATGGTCAAAAATTGATTCATATCCTTTGGTATGGTTGTCGGCCGAGTGATTAAATGCCCACGGTGTCCACGAACTAATTTTAAGTACAGATCTCGGTCAGGAGAGTGCTCAAGAGTCTTGCTAAAGTACGTGACAGGCAAAGGACGGTCTAAGATCTGGACGGAGAAGTGGGTATCGCGGTAGCGAATGGTATACTGACCTGCATGGCTTTGTTTCGTTGGGCCAGAGATCACTTCAAAGCGTTTTTCATCGATAAAACGGTGAATGTGCTTATGCAGTGTTGACACAGAGAAGCTAACAGGCCGGTCCATTAAAACCGTGTTGATAATAGGCTGCTGATTGAAATGAGAGACAGGTCTAACCCTTGGGGCACGATCCAATTTGGCCGCCATACGTTTAGGGGCAACCAGAGCCATCATATTTGGTGAGGCGGACTGTTGCACATCATGGGGGCGGGGAAGGGCTGCAGAAGAACCCACATCTACATGTTCAACGTGTGCTGAGGGTAATGACTGTTGCTGAATCTGTTTGGTGGGGGACGTTTTTTTAACGGGTTGAGCAACAGCACCTTCTGGTATGACCCGCGGCGCTTTGCTCTTAACTTGACTTGGCTCGACTTGGTGCGCTTTTTGTTTGGCTGGGGCATCGGACTGCGGACTAGACCCATCAAAATTTAACGTGCATCCACTGCTGATAAGCATGAGACAACTGAGTAGCATCCAACGCCCTAGATATGCTGACCCAGACCCCATGAATATGCCCTTTTTTAGTATCATTACACATCGATTGAATAGAGTAGCCAAACAAGGCGCAGTTTAGCCTGTTTTGTTTAGGGTTCCCAGTCAGAATACCCAGATCTCCCTGAAAATTTATAATCCTTCCTGAAAATAGTAAAAGAAAGCTTGAGATTAAGAAGTTGCTCTGCGAAAATTAAATTTTATATAAGAGTCATCATTTCATTACAAAAGGCATTCACTATATGAAATTTAGAGTCTTCATGCTCTTTGTCTTTCTCTTTCCTCTCACCTTGCAACACTTGGCTTTTGCAGACATCATCCCAGATGGATTAAAAAACGATATCATTGAGCTTTCTTTAAAGCAGTTTTGGGACAGCGCCAAACAACCAGATATCCAAGCCAAAAAAACCCAAGCCAAAGCTAAACTCATAGATGTACCGATTGATCTTGATGACGCACGTTCTGTATTGATTGCCGGTGAGATCTCCGCCATTGCCCGTTGGTGTGGGCTGAGTTGGAAAGGTCATTTTAACCGTATTATTGATAGTGCTAAAAGCTACAAACTCTCAGAAAGACAACAAACGTTTATCCATATTTTACACCAAACAGCAATGGATTATACCCAGTCAAAAATTGCCAAGCAGACCTGCTCTAATAATCTAAAAGCCAAGTTCTCTGCCTTGATCCGCTCACGAAGCAAAAAAAACATGGTATTTAGCCGCTCAACCCCCACCGCTTCGCGTTAAGTGGCATGAAGGATTACCAAAATGCTCA
>NZ_JBAHUQ010000033.1 GCF_036689865.1 Magnetococcus sp. PR-3 | reverse complement strand
GCACACGATAAAAAAGGGGGGCAAACCTTTGTTTTCCCCCCTTATACAACCCTTATCCATGCCTAAAAGGGTGGATCATGTATCTTTTTTAAGACGCGTGATCCCCACCATGCGGAGTAAAAATTTCTCAAACATGGGCTCAGATGACCCCGTTTTCATTTTACGCATGAAGTATTTTTCGAAACCCACTTTGGCCAAATGGACCCACTTACCTTTGCGCATCCAGGCCACATTGCGTGGACCAATTTGTGGCATGGCCACAAAAGCCACCCCGGTATCCCCCATATCCGCGAGGCAAATCGCATTCCAAGTACCTTCATGGGTAAGAGGTTTACCCTGCAGATCCAGCTCAATGTTGTGCACAATGGCTGTGACCATAGACTCAATCATATACCCCGTCTTAGGGGTCCCCGTTGGGACTGGTGTTGCCTCAACTGGAGGGATAGCCACACAAACCCCAGCTGAAAAAACATTGGGCCAACTGGGGTTACGTTGATGTTTATCAACCTTCACAAAACCACGGGGGTTGCATAACTCATTCCCCACGTTGGCCACAGCGGGCACCCCACGAAATGCCGGTAACATCATGGAGAATTTGTGGGGCAGTTCATGCTGTTTGATCACATTGCCAGCACCATCATATTCATCAACAAACATCTTACCGGGCTCTACACGGGTCACCTTAGCATTGCAGATCCAATTGATGTGGTGTGAACGCAGCTCAGACTCCAACATGGTACGGGAGTCCCCCACCCCGGCCAGACCAAGGTGGCCAATATAGGGTTCTGAGGTCACATAGGTCATGGGCACCTGATCACGTAAACGGCGCTTACGCAGATCCGCATCCATGATAAAGGCAAACTCATAGGCAGGCCCAAAGCAAGAGGCACCCTGCACCGCACCAACCACCACGGGTCCAGGATCCTTAAGGAACGCATCCCACGCTTTGCCGGTAGATTGGGCGTGGGGAGTGGTACACACAGAGTGTGTACTGCCTTCTGGCCCTAACCCTTCTATCTCATCAAACGCCAACTCTGGTCCTGTACAGATCACCAAATAATCATAGTCCAGGTTACGCCCATCCGCTAAAACCAGCTGGTTCTCATCAGGTTTAATCTCCTGACAAGCCATGGGAATAAAATCGATCCCTTTTTTATTCAAATAGCCCTGCATTGGCAACTGAATCTCTTCAGCCGTACGCCAACCGACAGCCACCCAGGGGTTTGATGGTGTAAACGAAAAATGGTGACTGTTATGTACCACCGTTATTTTGTGCTCTTTACCTAAAACCCCTCGCAACTCATAAGCTGCTGGCCAGCCACCAACACCGCCACCCAACACAACGATATGTGCCATGAACATTCATTCCTTTTTTACTTAACACTCTGCAACCCATCCCATATGCGTAGCCTATTATTGGTTAGGCCGAGGCACCTTTACAATCAAAAGCTTATATATAGAATACACAGCTTTGATGCAGGGTATACAATAATAAAATAGAATTATAGTGAAAACAGCTTATCGGCTTATCAACAACGCACCATTGGTGTACACCCCCCTACCCCGATGGTATTAAATGAGGTTTTTATGGGTGAAAAACTCTTTTAGACTTTTGATCACATAGTTTGTCGCCGCTTCATCCATATCTTGATGAACAGGTAACAGAAGGCCATGTTTCATAATACGTGTCGCATGCGGTAGCGCCCCAACCACACGATGTGGCACATATTTGAACCCCGGTTGACGGGCAATATTGCCGCAACTTACCGTGCGGGTTTCAATACCAGCATCGGAAAGGTGGGTTCGCAGGTCTGCCACACTAAAAGGGGCTTCCTCTGTCAGCGTGACAGGAAAAGAGAAGCGTGCGTGCTCACTATTTGGGGTTGTTTTTTGTGTGCGTAAAAAACGGGAAAACGGGGTCATGGCCTGTTCAAGGTGTTGTGCACAATGTTGACGCGCTTTCAGTACATCGGGCAAGCGCAGAAGTTGTATTTCACCAATGGCCGATTGAATTTCAGTGGGTCTGAGGTTATAGCCCTGGTTCACAAACAGAAAGCGAGGATCAACCTCTGGGTAGCGCTCTGCATAAGGCTTTTCATCCCGGACATCCCGAACCCAACCATGGGCGCGGAGAATACGGATCATATCATCAATCACCGGATCATCCGTAATACACATCCCCCCTTCCATGGTGCTCATATGGTGTGAGTGATAAAAGCTGAATGTCCCAATACAGCCATGAGAACCGACTGCTTTTCCGTTGTAGCAGGCACCATTGGCTTCGGTACAATCTTCAATCAACAGAAGCTCATGCCGGGCACAAAGCTTACCTAAGGCATCCATATCACATGGGTTACCATAGCCATGAACAGCCATGAGAGCCCGCGTGCGTGGGGAGAGTGCAGCTTCAACACTGCGAGGTTCCAGGTTTAGTGTTTCAGGATTAACATCCACCACAACGGGTATGAGCTGATTTTGAATCAAAGGCCAAAAAGTGGTAGGCCATGCCAGCGCTGGAACAATCACCTCATCCCCTGGCTGCAGAGCTTGGTCTAACTTTGGGTTGCACAACGCTGAAATTGCTAAGAGTTTAGCTGAGGAACCCGAGTTACTCATGACCCCAAAACGGCTATTACGCGCGTGACTAAAAGCATGTTCAAACGCTTTAGTACGTGCCCCCATTTTTACATCGCCTTTTAAAAGGCACTGGGTCGCTGCAAGAATTTCTTCCGACCCATAGGGTCGTGTATAAGGGGCAATAAGAGGGTCATCGGGATTAAACTGATAACCATGCTGTGTCTGGCAAAACCCTTCTATAGCCTGTTGTAATGCTTCCAGGTAAGCAGACTGTTCAGACTTGGACATGCACCACCCCATCCCTTAAAAGTATGCGCAGCAAGAAGACGATGCACCACCTTATACCTTGGTGTCTGCAACCGTCTAAAAGAGCTGAGAAAAACTGCATTGTAACAGGCATTTACGACAGGTTTATGACAAGAGAACTGTCGCAGAGAATTGGATAAGATTAATCCTCAGAACCACCGACGGCACTTCCGGTATCTCTCTGTTTTTCCAATAAGGATAGAAACTCAGACGGGGGTAGCGGTTTACTGAAAAAGAACCCCTGAACCTGCTGACAATCCCGCCCACGCAGAAACTCCAGCTGTTGCGCATTCTCCACCCCTTCTGCAACAACACCCAGAGCCATCGCTTTTGCCATGGAGATAATGGAGGCGACAATGCTGGCGTCATCCTCATCCCCTTCCAGATCCCGGACAAAGGATTGATCAATTTTCAGGGCATGTAGAGGGAATTTTTTCAGGTAGCTCAACGAGGAATAACCGGTACCAAAATCATCAATAGAAATGCGTACACCCAAATCCCGCAACTGCTTGACGGTCTCAATGGTATTATCGACATCATGCATCGCGATGCTTTCTGTAATCTCCAACTCCAGACCACTGGCGGGCAGGCCCGTCTTATCCAGGGTATCCTGAATTTTTTCAATCAAATTAGGTTCTTGGAACTGGCGCGGTGATAAATTAACCGCTACCTGTACAGGGGGTAACCCCATATCCCACCACTGTTTGACCTGGCGACAGGCGCGGGTCAACACCAACTCACCCAAAGGCACAATCAACCCTGTCTCTTCGGCCAATGGAATAAAATCACCAGGGGGGATCACACCCCGTTCAGGGTGGATCCAACGAACCAGAGCCTCCATACCGACGATTTGGCGAGATTCTGCATCCACTTTTGGTTGATAATGAAGCATCAACTCTTGGTTATCGATGGCACGACGCAGCTCTGCCTCCATGACCAAACGTTTGGCGTTTTGATCATTCATATCAGGTGTAAAGAACTTATACGTACCCTTGCCTGACTCTTTGGCCTTAAACATGGCCGCATCTGCGTTCATGGTTAGAGCGTCATAGTCATCCCCATCCTGGCCATGAACGGCAATACCAATACTTGCCCCAACAAACAGCTCATTACCTTCTAAAGAAAAAGGCATTTGTAGTTGGTTGATGATGGTCTCTGATACATGGGCTGCATCTTCAGGACGATCCATACCCGGTAGAATGACCGCAAACTCATCCCCCCCTAAACGTGCAACCGTGTCACTTTTTCGCACACTGGCAATTAAACGTTTAGAGACCTGTAAGAGCAGTTCATCGCCTACACCATGGCCTAACGTGTCATTAATAATCTTAAAACGATCCAGGTCGACAAAGAGCAGACTCATCATTTTATTGGTCCGCTCGGCAACCCCAACTTCATGGGTTAAACGATCTCGGAACAGCACACGGTTGGGTAACTGTGTGAGAGGATCATAGAACGCCAGCCGTTCCAGTTGCTCTTCTGTATTTTTTTGGCGGCTAATGTCGTGAAAAACACCCACAAAATGGGTGATCTCCCCCAAACGGTTACGAATGGCACTAATAGACAACCATTTGGGGAACACCTCTCCATTACGCCGGCGATCCCAAATCTCTCCTCTCCAATTCCCCTCACCTATCAACTTTTTCCACATATGGGCATAGAAACTGGGATCGTGTCGTCCAGATTGTGTGACCTTGGGGTTTCGGCCCAAAACTTCATGCCGCATAAAGCCCGTAATCTGTTCATAGGCGGGGTTTACATCTAAAATTTTGTTGCGATGATTGGTAATAATAATGGCTTCTGAAGCGGTCTGAATCACCTGTTTGGCCAGCAACAGCTGCTGTTCTGTTTCCCGAGACTCCGTAATATCAACCACGGCCCCATCAAACCATCGTGCTAAGCCATGGTGATCTTTGACCAATTGGCCCCGATCACTAACCCACACCTCACCACGATCTGGGTGTAAAATACGATACTGCATATTATAGGGAACATGGGTTTTGATCGACCACTCCAGCGCCTCTTGCACCTCTTGCCAATCTTCAGGCAATACCAAGGATTTCAGGGTAACGGGCTCTTCTTTAGAGACCAATGTCTCAACATCAATTCCTGTCATATGCTGCAGGTCATCACTCGCATAGATTAGGGGTCGGTCCAGAGAGATCTTACAGCGATAGACAGAGGCATGAATACTGGCAACCAAGGCATGAAAGCGGGCATCATTTTCCCGCAGCAACCGGAAGTCACGCATATACAGTTCAAAGAAATAAACCAGCAACAAACCTAAAGCGGCCACCCGAAATAGATGGTAGAGCCACCAGTAGCGATCCCAAGTTTGGGCAAAGACAAAAAGCAGGGCCGCAGCGGCCATCAACAGGCTAAAGTTCCCCAACAAAAGTGGACCTTTAAAATCTTTGAGCACATGCCCACTGATCAAGGCAAACCAAGCTAAGACAAACCCCAAAGCACCAAGTAGATTCATTGCCATTGCAAGTTGGCTAAGCTTAGACCACGCCCCCATTTCCGGCACGGTTTGGGGTAAGAACATCGCCCAAGCGACCACTATGATCGCGCCACAAAAAGAGAGATACGGCAACCAAGAACGCCAACGCCATGTCCAGGGTAGCAACATGGCTGCACTTAACCCACCCCCTAAAAGCGTGGCTAAGCTATAGAGCCAAATAACAATATTTTCATCGGTACCTTTGGCGGTATGTAATGCCATAAGGAGGGCAGATAGGGCCAAAGAGGCCGATAGCCAGAGCAGTCGGGAGTGGATTTGCTGATTTCTATGCAGAAGCTTAATAATGACCGCCACAAAGAGTGCAGCAAAGCCAGCACCAGCCTCTAACAACACATGAAGACCATGGTGAGCCCACACACCATGACCTAACGAGAAATGGAGTAAAACGATAATCCCCAAAGGTAAAACGGCACCGGGCAACAGAGTACCCAGAAAAAGCCGCATAAAGAGTGAGGGATCCATCATTATAATCTAAACCACATTCCGATGAGATTAAGCGCTTTACCAACCAGAACTTAATCAAAATGAGTAAACGTGAGACCGTGGAGATAAGGCCTATTCGGCTTTCATCACCAAACGCTGTCTTTTTTTGAACCCTTTCCTGGGCATGCCCTACGGAAGAAATTTAGTTTAAACCACCCCGATAGGGTTATACCATCACGAACTCAAATCTTATTCAAAAAACACGCATTCTCACTGGTGAGGGGAGCCGGCATTCCCCCCATACCTTAAACAATGAGACCAAACCCACCATTGTTGCGACAGTTTCTTTCCTTTTAAAACACCCCACTCTTTATTGAACCAAGTATGGCTGGTTAACCCTGCCGCATTAAAATGAAACAACCATGAACCTGTGCCTGAATGAATATCCAACACGCACCAAACAGACTTTTTTCGCCCTTTCACCTACACCTGATCAATGCTTAAGGCGTGTTGAGCACCGAAAACAACCATTCCTTGGCCAACTCTACCTATTGAGAGTATGCATCCAGCCAACAGAGACCAATGACCCCCAGTTCAATACAAAAGTGCACGGCTCATGATACCTGCTATAACGAAGCATGTTCGGCATGCCATGCTTCCACGCACAACCCCTATAATAATTCTCCTATGGTATAAAAGAGGTGGCGCTTAAGAAAAAAGGCAAGCTGAGAATCACCTTCACCTTTTGCCCCAATAGGTTATACTGTTCAAACACCCTTTCACAGAGAATGAAAGTAGCCTTATGAAATCTCTCTTAGGTGCGGTTCTGCTGCTTTTCTGGTTCTTTTTTGCCCCCTTGGCCTATGCTCAAAACTTTCGGATTGGTGTGCTTGTTTGGTCCGATCAAATTGCCGGTCAAGTTGCCATGCTGGCAGGGCTAGAGTCCGAAGCTAACCGCTTAATGAAGCAAGCCAAAGAGCAAGATTTACCGACCTTTTCTCTGTATATTCAACGGGCAGGAGATGGGCAACAAGGCGTAACCAACCAGATCCAACAGATGCAAACCATGATTGAGCAAAGGGTGGATCTCATTATCGTCCAACCCACCGATAACGCTGCTCTGGCCGAGCAGCTACAAGCTGCCAATCGTGCCAATATACCTGTTGTCGCTTATGACCAATATATCAGTGGCGGCCACTTGTCTGCGTTTGTAACCTCAAACAACTACCAGGCAGGTTACCTGAACGGCGAGTATATGGCGCATCACTTTGATAATGATAAACCCATCCGACTTATTTTGGTGGAATACCCCCTGGTCTCCTCTACCATTGATCGGGTTGAAGGTTTTTTGGATGCACTGACCCAGCACAAGCAACCTTTTCAGATCATTCAACGCTATCAAGCTGTTGAACCTGTTGCAGGTACCCGCGTTGGGCAGAAGATTTTAAACTTCTTCCCCAATACAGGAAGCATTGATGCCATTTTTACGGTCAACGATGGGGGGGGGCTGGCCATGGTAAAAGTACTGGAAGAAGCCGGTCGGGATGAACTGTTTGTCGCAACGATTGATGGGGATCCAGCGTCAGTGGAACGCATACGCCAGGGTAGTATCATTAAAATTGACTCAGCCCAATTTTGTGGACCACTCGGGGCAGAAGCCATGCGTGCAGCTTATGCCATTTTAACCAATACACCTGTGGCAGAACATTGGCTGGTTCCTGTTTTTCCGATTACTAAAGAGACCGTGTCTCTTTATCCCGGGTGGTTAGGCCCTATCCCTGACAAACTAACCAAACCGTGGCACAGCACTAACCCCCTATGGCATGGACAGATGAAAGTCGTCGTACCATAATTGAGCAATGGATCATACTTTGGACGCTCAGATACATGAAGATGTGGGGCATTTTGACCGCAAGCTAACCCTAAATTTCGGTGGGGTTGTCTTGCTGATAATGCTGACCGTAAGTTTTGCATCATGGTATGCCTTCAGTACCATTATGAAGGATGAAGAGGTACGCCTGACCCATACCATAGCCAGCGTTGTAGGTGAAGCCGTTAGCCGTGTGAGTTTCTCTGGCAAACATCATACACGCCTGCTGGTTAAAGATTTAATACGTAAAAATCCACAACTTAACCATATTGGCGTTATCAATTTAGAGAACCAGATTATTGCCCATAGCAACAGTGACCTAAATGACAAAATGATGGCTTGGCCACAAGGGGTAAGCCTAAAAACGGTTCTTACCGAACCCAATAAACACACCAACCAGACCCTTTTTCAGCGAAAACCTGTACGCGAGGTTTTTTTACCTTACCACAGCGGCTTTAATAACCGCTTGGCAGGTATTATCCATATCGGCATCAAACAGCAACAGACCACAGAGGCTCTGAATCATGGCTTCTTTGTGATGTTGGTGATCATCACCATGCTAACCTTGTCTGCTATGTTGCTGGTTCACCAACTGAGCAAACACTACAGCAAGCCTGTTAAACGGTTGGCCAATCAAATGTCCAGCCTGCTTGAACATGCCCCTATGCTGATTGCCATACAAAAGGGGCAACATCCGCCCCATGTCACCAGCAACCAGTGGCACCGTTTTTCTCGCCCCCACCCTCTTCCAGATCACGCCGAGCTCCACCCGCTACTTCCCATTGAGGCTGGAGAGATTAACCATGACGCTTCAAAAGCCCAAGAGCGTAGCGTTATTTTGGATGATTCTGAGCATCATTTTCTTTTCACTCGCTTCCTACTTACCGAAGAGCAAGACAAGGATGATGTACAGCAAATTTGTACCATCGCCTTGGATATAACAGACCGTAAGCAGATGGAGAGAAAGCTGAGTGAGAGCGAAAACCGGTTTAGATCATTGGTGAGCAACTTACCGGGTGCGGTCTACCGTTGCAGCCTTGATAGTGATTGGACCATGCTCTTTATCAGTGAAGGGGTCGAGCGTATTAGCGGGTATATTAAAGAGGAGTTTATACAAAACCATATTCGATCCTATGGCAGCATCATCCATAAAGATGATCAGACGATGGTGGAACAAAAAGTATTTGAAGGGGTGACGCAGCATCAAAGCTACCGCATGGAATATCGTGTGATACACCGTGACGGTAGCACCCGTTGGGTTTATGAAGAAGGCAGTGCCCAATATGGTAGCCATGGTGAGGCAATGTGGTTGGATGGTGTAATTTTTGATATCTCCAGCCGCAAAGAGATGGAGCAGACCCTGCAACAAAACCGTACACGACTCCAAGCTGCTGTTGATGCCAGCCGGGCCGGTACCTTTTATTATACAACAGCCTCAGACCAAAACACCTGGGATGCCAGAATGTTGGAGATTTACGGGCTGGATGAAAATCAGTTTGGTGGCAATTACGCCGCGTGGGCACGCTGCATTCACCCTGAAGATCTGTCACGAACGGAACAGGCTTTTTTCCGAGCTCTGGGTTCACCAAGCACGCAAACCTATGATATTGAACATCGCATTATTCGCTCAAATGGGAGCTTGCGCCATTTACGCACCCAAGCCTGGATTCAACGAGACAGTCAGGGGCAAGCCGAGCAAGTCAGTGGTCTAGTCTTTGATATTACCGAGCAAAAAGAGGTCGAAACCACCCTTCGTCAAGCTCGAGAACAGGCTGAAGCAGCCAACCGCGCCAAAAGTGATTTTCTTGCCGCAATGAGCCATGAGATCCGCACCCCCATGAATGCGGTGATCGGCATGGGGGAGGTTCTCCTCGAAACCAAGGTGGATGAAGAACAACGTCAATACATTGAGACCCTTCAACATGCAGGGGAGGCTCTTTTAGATCTGATCAATGCCATCCTTGATCTCTCTAAGATCGAATCAGGACGCATGGAGTTGGTGGAGCAAGATTTTGACCTGCATAAAATGGCCAATGAAACCTGCCAGATGTTCCAGGTACAATGTCGGAAAAAAGGTCTTTTACTACAGCTAACGATTGACCCCCAGACCCCCAATCATCTTTTGGGGGATCTTTCACGTATTCGACAAGTGCTGTTCAACCTTATTGGCAATGCCGTTAAGTTTACCGACGAAGGTCAGATTGAAGTTTGCATTTCACCCATCGAACAGGGACAAAAACTTCTATACAGCGTGACAGATACAGGTGTGGGCATTGCCAAGGATAAGCAAGAGAGTATCTTCCAAAAGTTCTCTCAAGCAGACTCCAGCCTCTCTCGCCGCCATGGCGGTTCAGGTCTGGGACTGGCCATTTGTCGTCACCTTGTGGAGCATATGACAGGTCGTATCTGGGTCGAAAGTGAAGAGGGAGAAGGCAGTGCTTTCCATTTCACACTGCCTTGTAAAGTTGGAGCGCCAAAAGCAGAACTGTTAACCCACAGTGAAGATCTACACCGCAGTGAAGTGACCAAAGCACGTATTTTACTGGTGGAAGATTCCAAAGATAATCAAATGCTCATCCGTACCTACCTTAAAAGGGAACCTCATGAGTTGATTGTTGCCTGGGATGGAGAAGAAGCTTTAAAGATCTACAAATCCGCAGGTCCATTTAATCTTATTTTTATGGATATGCAGATGCCTGTTATGGATGGCTATGCCTCTACAGGCCACATTCGAGCCTTGGAACAGGCCAGAGGCATACCAAGCACCCCTATTATTGCGCTCACTGCGCACGCGTTGGAGGGGGATGAACAGCGAAGTTTAAAAGCAGGCTGCAATGCCCACCTAACCAAACCCATTCGCAAAGCCCATCTACTGGCCGCTATCCGAAAATATGCCAAGCCCACCGTGCAAGACTGAGGAACCGTTATACACCCCATTAAAAAAGGCCACTTTTCAAAGTGGCCTTTTTTAATGGGGATAAAAAACGATACGTTAGAAGATACACCGGTCATTTAAGTGCATGGCATAGCGGCGGTCTTCATTTAAAATATGCTTGATCAGCCAGTCACTGAAGAAGCCCTGGAAATCAATACCATCAAATGTATCTCGTTTCTCAATTTCATCCTGAAATGCCACCACCTGTTCAACCAGCTTTACATGCAGTTTTTTATGTTCCTCGACATCCGGGTAGCCATAAGAAGACATGACCTGCTCTTCTGACCGAAAATGGTACTCTGTGTAGCTAACCAGAGAATCTACGGCTTTCATTAAAGACTCTTTACCCATATTTGAGCGAATGATCTCCATAATACTATTGGCGATCTCCACCAATTTTTTATGGTGGGTATCCATCTCATGAACACCAATGGTAAAGGCATCACGCCAGACGAAGACCTGATCATTATCTTCACCGTGGATAATACTCTGAGCCCGTTTAAGATAAGACTCGTAGAGTTTCCACCGGACAATGGGTATCTCCTGCAACAGTTCACCTGGAATTTGCAACACTTCTGTTGGCTCTAAAACCTCCAGGTGGAACAGGCAAGGGAGATCGAATACCGCCCCCTCTTCCCCAAAATAGTCACGAGGGGTCAGTTCATCTAACGTCTCTTCACCAACCATACGACGCACCCGACCCGCTTGAATCATATTCAAATAGGTCAAGTCTCGACAGCGAATGGCATCGCCCGGCATATAACGACGGGCTGTAATTCCATCCAGCATCTGGTTAAGTACAGGGTAGGAAAGACCTTCACCAAACAAACTGGTGGATTGTAAAAAGGCCCGTACTTCAAGGTTGTTCTGCAGTTTTTCCAACAGCCCATGACGGCGGATAATCTCCAGAAACAAGAAGATGGGAATCCGCAGGCTCCAAACAAAATTAACGGCCCGGTAGCTGGCTTCAGAGGGACAGTGGTTCAATACCGCTAGCTCCCCGACAAAGGAGCCCGCATCCATATAGCCATGCACCTCATGCAAAGTACTAATACGCTCAACCGTACCGTGCAAAATGAGCATAATATCATGGGCTTGCTGCCCCTCTTTCAACATGATATTACCGGGGTTAAACTCAACCAGATCTCCATTTAATAACGCTTGGTGATCTTCAGGTGGAATTTCAGGGAAATAGGCTTCTAGAAACTTAAGGGCAGAGTCCCGAGTACGGTTAATTTTACTTCGGATCAAGACGTCCACCACCCCATAAGGCGCACTGGATCCAATCTCTTTTTGTGCTGTGTTGAGTTCCAAAGAGGTGTGGGAAAGCAGAATTTTTTCTGAGAAATCATTCCGAAAATCTTCCGCTTCCCCGTGAATCATTCCCCCACCAATATCGAGCTTTTTCAAGTCGACTGGCGCCAGATAGTCCACCTTAATTTTCTCATAAAACGCTTGTGTAACGCCCGGCTTGCTCTCATCTTCTTCAATCATCCCTTCCAGTACTTTTAGGGAGACAATATCTGCATAGTGGGCATAAACCTTATACCCTTCGTTCCATAACACCCGGAACTGGAAGATGGTTGTCTCCAGAGGGTGGGGGGAAAAAATGGGTTTAACCTCTAGCCCTTCTAAGCAGTTCCAGCACCCTTCAACCAGATCATGGATCTCAAAGTAGTCGGTAAAGCGCTCATACTCCATGGCCAGCAAGGCGCCCAGCTTACGTTGTACCGTGGCACGCACCGCCGGAGTGGCAAAATATTTCAAGCGCCGACCTGCGCGCATGAGGGTTGTAATACCGCAAAAATGGTCATCGTGTGCATGGGTATGGAAAATCCCCTCCACCTCATCCACTCCAACCCCTAAGGCTGACAGATTGTTATAGAGGTTTGGCCCTGCATCAATGAGATAGAGCTTGCCCTGGAACATCAGCATGCTGGACATGCTGGGCCGGTTTACATCCCAGCCGTCACCTTCCCCGCTATGCAAAACGGCAAAATACTCCCGTTTAAAACGCAGATAGCCTAGTGGATAAGGGGATTCATAATGGGTGCTCGTTGGCAGGTTGAGATCAATGTCTACAGTCTCATCTTCAAAGCTAAAGCGGAACTGATTGGTGTCCACCCTTTCGATATAGAGACCATTGCGAATTTCAACTTTGGTATCTGCAACCACCAACCCATCAAGCAGTTGATTGGAGGGGGAGATACGGCCAAAGGCAAAGCGAAGCTTCAACCGCATCTGCCACTGGGCATCTTCACGAGAGACCCCTGCCTGGATTAACTCTTCTTCTGAAACCAGACCATAGTTACCACGAAAAATATACTGCATCTGAGCATTCACCTGCTCAGAACGCCCCAATAACAGAGGCTTTTGACCGGTATTATTGGGATGGTTAGGTATAATCATACCCTGCTTATAAAGCATTTGCAGAACAGGAAATTCACCCAAATTGCTTAGTTCACCATTTTGCAGCATGACATCCGACAGCAAAATCGCGTTGGGTCCTGTCTCAAACGGAATACCATTTTTCTCCCGCTGCTGGATCAACCCACGTTTCATCAAGTGTTTCACGCTATCTGCAGGACACCCACAGAGAACGCGTAAACCTGCTTGAGGCGCTTCCACCCAAAATATCCCTCGGGCAACAGAAACTTTTAGCAGCTTTTCCATGAACTTTCCCTATTATGAAGCGGGCTTATTATTTTGTGGCCATTATTTTCTTACGGCACAGCACACTTTAATTAAAAACCGTTGTCACTCAGTTAAAACACAATCATAGATCGTGTTACATTGACACAATCAAGAATTGACCGCTACCTCTTGCAGTAAAGTTTGCCGCTCTTCTTCGAAATCTGCCAAAGAGAGGGCAATCTCCCTAAATTGTGCCTCCAATGCCACAAAAGCATCGACAACCACAGGGTCAAACTGTGTTCCTCGCCCTTCACAGATAATACGCACCGCTTCTTGATGGGCCATGGGGGGTTTATAAACCCGTTTACTAATAAGCGCATCATACACATCAGCCAGAGCCATCAAACGGCCTGAAAGTGGTATATCAGTACCCGACAAACCTTCCGGATAACCGTTACCATCCCACCATTCATGGTGGTAACGTGCAATCTCAGCCCCTAACCATAAGAGCGGATTATCCTCATAACGTTCCTGACCACTGCGCAAGGAGCGCCACCCATGCATGCAGTGCTGTCGCATTTGGGTGAACTCCTGATCATTCAACATATCGGCCTTCAGCAAAATATCATCGGAAACCCCAACTTTACCGACATCGTGTAAAGGGGAGGCCTTGGCCATTAACTCTGGCGTATAGGCACCAAACTGAAACTGATAGTCCCGGTGCTCCCAAAGACGCTGGGCTAAAATTTCCATGTAGCGCTGAGTACGCCGAATATGTCCGCCGGTTTCCGGGTCACGGGTTTCAGCCAATGTGGCAAGGCTATTGATACTGCGTTGCTGGGTATCCGCCAATTGCCGGGTGCGTTCAGTCACCAAGTTATCCAACATATCCCGATGGCGCTTTAGCTCCACTTGGTTGCGGACCCGTACGGTGACCAAAGGGGGTGAAAAAGGTTTAACAATATAGTCCACAGCACCAAGATTAAGTCCACGGAACTGATCCTCTTCCCCATCCATAGCCGTAATAAAAATAACTGGAATATCCCGAGTATGCGCCTGATCTTTAAGCTTGGCACACACTTCGTAACCATCCATACCGGGCATCATCACATCCAACAAAATAACGTCTGGTTGTGGGTCAGAACTGGCTAACTCCAATGCACGCATGCCATCTCTTGCAACAGTAATGGCGTACTCAGAAGAGAGCGTCTCCATTAAGATTTGCAAATTTTCTTTAACATCATCAACCAACAGCACCCTTGCCCGCTGTCCAAGCGGGTTTAATCCCACACCCATACCTACCCCCTAGGATGACTTTAATGTTGCCAGCACATGGTTTAGTGCCAACTTAGCCTCTGGTATATCAAACCCTTGAGCATGATCCAATGCTGTTTTAATGTGACCTTCCAGAGTATTCCCCCCCACCATATTCAAAACCCCTTGCAGCCCCTGTAACCCTTGAGGTAAATCCTGCTCTAAATCCTGCATGATCTGCTCAATACGTAGCGCAATGGCTGCTGCTTCTATGGGTAACACCTCTTTTGCACACGGCTCCGCCGTAGGATCAGCGGATCCCGCAGGTAAGCTCTGTTCAAGCCAGGTTAAGATGTCAGAAACAATCTCTTTAAGCATCTGTAACTGTTCCTGAGTATCTTTATTCTCACGCTTCAGATCTTTCTCCAACTGCCCGGCGAGTGTGGACAGTTTATTCATATGTAACTGCCCAGCCACACCTTTCATACTGTGCACCAAGTTAATCGCATCTGCACGGTGGTGAGCTTGCACAACCCACTCTTCTAACTGCGTCACTTGCACACCCCATTGATCCCGTACCCCCTCTAATAATTTTATCATTAACGGGGTATTACGGTTCAGGGCAATCCAAGCCTGTTCCAAGGCTACTCCTTCAGGTCCATTTTCAGGTAAACCTGTCTCTTGTGCTGGTGTGAGCGCATGCTGTACCGATGTTGTTGGTACCTTTAGGTGTTTGGCCAAGGTTGCGTAAAACAGCTCAGGAATGAGCGGTTTGGCAATATGGTCTTTCATACCTAACGCCAAACAACGTTCACGATCACCCGATAGCGCATTGGCAGTTAAGGCCAAAATAGGCGGAGCATCGTTACCTTGAGATTGCAGGATCTGCTTGGTGGCTTCAATACCATCCATCACCGGCATCTGTAGATCCATTAAGATCAGAGCATAAGGAGCTGCCTGTGCCGCTTCTACAGCTTGCAAACCATTTTCCACACAATCCAATGTCACACCCGTTGGCACCAATAACTCCTGAACGACCTCAATATTAAGCGGGTTATCTTCTGCCATGAGCAGAGTTTTGCCACGCAAATCAGGAACCATAATGGGGTCAGCACGCTTTTGGACAGGCCGCTGCCAACTGTGCGTAGAGGGCTCTTTCTTGGCCTGCAGTTGGGTAATGGCATCCAGCAACATTGAGGGATTAACCGGTTTAATTAAAAAGCCATCCAGCTCAGCTTGGTCAGCCTTGTGCATCACCTCTTCTCGCCCATAGGCGGTGACCATAATGATGGTGGGCATATCTGCCCCTTGCAGACTTTCTCTAATTTTTTGACTGGTTTCAATGCCATTCAACCCTGGCATTTGCCAATCCATCAGCACAAAATCAAAAGGATCCGGTATTTGCGCAATGGCCTGCAAAGCCTCTTCGCCAGATGCAGCGGTTGTCACCTCCAACCCAAACCCACCCAACATATCCTTTAAAATATTCTGAGCCAGCGCATTATCATCCACCACCAACACTTTCAAACCTTCAGGGAGTTGGTGTGAAGCGGAGAGCAAGCCACCGTGCCGTATGCCCAACTCGAGGTCAAAACTAAACGTACTCCCCTGTTTTGGTTTACTTTGAACGGTGAGCTCCCCCCCCATTAACTGAACAAGCCGCTGACTAATGGCCAGACCCAGGCCGGTTCCACCATAGCGACGTGTCGTACTACTATCCGCCTGTTTAAAAGCCTGAAAAAGATTAGAAACTTGGCTTTTTGTCATGCCAATTCCTGTATCTTCAACAGAAAAACGAACCAGTACACCTTGCTGATGCGTATCAATTAATTCAATACGGACCACCACCTCGCCACGGTCTGTGAATTTTAATGCGTTGCCCACTAAATTAATCAAGATCTGCCCCAGACGTAGCGGGTCGCCTTCGAGCAAGTCCGGTAGTTTTGCATCGCGATGAAAGAGCAACTCTAGCTTCTTCTCATCGGCTCGAATGGCCATAAGGTCCGCTAACGATGTCAATACATCATCAATACGCAGGGGGGCCTTTTCAATCTCCAACTTACCGGCTTCAATTTTAGAAAAATCCAAAATATCATTCAGAATACGCAATAAAGAGTTTCCAGCATTGTGGACCTTCTCCAAAAAATGGCGCTGCCGATCATTTAATTCTGTCTGTAAACACAAATGTGTCATACCGAGAATGGCATTCATTGGGGTGCGGATTTCATGGCTCATATTGGCCAAAAACTCCCCTTTAGCCCGACTGGCGAGTTCGGCGGCCTCCTTGGCATCACTCAACGCTTGGGCCGCCTCTTGTTCTGCTCGGATGTCTGTAAGAATGGCATAGATACCAATAATCCCCCCCTCTTCATCATGGTGAGGGTTACCATGCAACTGCACGGGTATACGTCGGTGATCACCGCAATTTAAATGGATAGAGCACCGCACAGGTGTACCTTGCCCCATTTTCTTTAAAAACCCCTCCAGACGCGGCTGCTCTTCTCCACAAACTAAGTGAGGAAAAGGGGTTCCCTGCAGTGTGCTTTGAGTTTCCCCAGTCCATGTAAGAAGCGTGGGGTTAGCCTCTAACACCCGCCCTTTTAAATCCATCATCACAAAACCTTGGCTCATGTTTTGTAAAATAGAGTTCATCCAGCGACGGCTACTCGACAGACGGCGGCCTGCAAGCGCACTGACCCAGGCGATAACCAGCAGCGTCAGTGTGGTTAAAGAGACGGCCACAGCTAAAGGTAAAGGGCTGTTTACGGTATAGCTGCTCGGTTGACCAAGTGGAATAAAATAGGCGGCTTCCATTGCCGTGTAGTGCATACCGCTGACTGAGCCCCCCATAATAATGCCACCAATCAATGAAGAGAGATGACCCGGCCCAAGAGGTGTATGGTGTTGTAAAAATGATTTAACGGAAAGTGCAATCACCGCCAAAAAAATCGCTACGGCAACTGAGAGTAAAAAGAGAAAAGGGTCATAGCGCAAAATGGCATCCATCTCCATCGCCGCCATGCCAGAATAGTGGAGTGCGCCAATACCGCCCCCCATAACCACACCACGGGAAACAAAGGTGTGCCAGGTTGCTTGACCTCTACCCAATACCCCCAGGGCCATCCAAGCGGCTCCAAAACCAGGCACAATTGAGATCAAGGTCACCCAAGGATCATAGGAAACCGTGCATTCCAGCCGAAAAGCCAACATGCCCACAAAGTGCATGGCCCAAATGCCCATGCCCAGAGCAATGGCCCCACCCGCACGCCACGCCATAACCACAGACCGATTCTCATCCCTCAATCGGCTGGATAGCTGAAAAGCGGTATAGGCAGCCAAGATAGAGATCATGACCGACAGTGAGACTAAGAGTGGATCATAGATCCCTTCATAAACCGCCAAACCTTTTTGATCCTGAGAAATAAAAAATTGTGACCACAATGTCATAAACATCCCCCATACCTTCTAAACTTGCAGGGTTAGAGAGGTAGGCATCCTTCATTAATCAAGTTGGCTATCACTCAGTTTTTCATAATTTTTTATGGAAACAAAACGCTTTTTCTTGCTGCAGACACCACACTGGCGGACATCTATAAAGAGAACGCCTTGCCAACACAAACATATTCTTACATTTATCAAACAGTTGCCTACAAAAAAAATGGCGCATTCCAACATGTGGAATACGCCATTTTTATTTTCAAGGGTACCTTTTCGTCATGCGATGGGACATCCCCCACCCATGCCGCAGGCCCCGCCCGCACAAGGTGACGGTGGTGCACTATCCTGACCCATTTTCGTAGAACCAACGATTCCACCAGTGGATAGAATTTTGCGGATCTCTTTGGCCTCACATTTGGGGCACGCCAACTTAGGCGTTTCAGACATACTATGCTGAACCTCAAATGTGTGGTCGCAGCTGTCGCATTTATAGTCGTAAAGCGGCATTACTCTGCTCCAAACTTAGACGGTTACCCTTAAGGTCGATCAATCAATCACCCAAAGGTGATTATTTAACCGCACGCTCAACATTGATGCTCATAACGCGCACAACATCAGGGTGCAAACGTACACGAACCTGATGCTCACCCAAGGTACGGATGGGCTGCAGGACATCAATGACATTACGGGGAATACTCAGCCCCTGCTCTTTATAGAAAGCAGCAATGTCAGCGTTGGTAACAGAACCAAACAGCTTATCCATGGCACCGGCTGGACGCTCCAGCACGACGGCCACTTCATCCACCTTGCTAGCCAGTGTTTCGGCTTCAGCCAGGATCTCAGCTTGACGTGCTTCATACTCAGCACGCTGAGTTTCAAAAACCGCTTTGTTCTCATCCGTAGCAGGCAGAGCCTTACCTTGGGGGATGAGATAGTTACGGCCATAACCGGCACGGACCTTGACTACTTCGCCCAGGTTGCCGATTTTACCAATCTTTTCCAGAAGGATCACTTCCATCCTTACCTCCCGAAAGGGTTTTCACCCTTCCCTATTTTGCGTTCCCGCCATCTTTTTGCGGAAATCAAACCATGTATCGAACAGGCCCAAAAGGACCAGCATTAGCATAAATTGTTGTAACCAGAACACCACAACCATGGCCCAAAAGAGCAAACGGATATGACGCTTAATCTGTTTATAGCGGAACCAGCTATCCAGGATCGCCCACCCTTGAAACAGGTAAGGGATAAGCGCAAACAGCAACAAGTTGACAGCCAGTTGCTGTACCGTTCCTGAACCAACGTAGCTCACCCCAACCAGCAGCAAGATCGCCCATACCCACCGCAGGGGTAGACGCATGGATCTTAACCGCTCTTCACTTTCACCATGCCACGCCCCTTGTGCAGTGAGCATAACCCGGCTTAAGTGTAGATTGATGGCTTGGATTAAAAACCACGTCAACGCCAGCAGAGAGGCAAACAGATAGCGCACTGTCAGAACGATTTGGTCAATCGTCTCTTCCAGTTGCACTTTCTGCTCAGCTGTAAAAGCCTGAACACCTTTTTGCTGTTTTCCCGCCTCTTTCAAAATGGCTGTTTTCTGTGTCTCCAAGTAGCGATTCATCAAAGAATCCGTATCACTACTGGGGGCACTGGCCGTTGCAAGAACAACGGCAAAACAGCCAAACAGAAAGCCCATACCCATGGCCTGCTGTATGCCATAGCCCATATCCCGAATCATCTTGACCACAAGCCAAGGCAGAACCAGATAGGGGCCAATCAAAAACAGGGCGGCCAAGGGGTCTTTGGCCTGAAAGCCCAGTGCCAGCACTGGAACCAGCAGAGCCAGTAGCGCAGCTCTACTCCCATTGCGAAACCCTGTCATATAGAGTGGCAGGGAGATCAACACAATAGCCAACGGCGCCAGATGAGAGCCGGTAGTTATGGCGGTAACCATCAGGGCTGATAACAGGCCTGATACCGCAGGGTGGTAGAGTATGCGCTCCATGAACTGTTCCGGTCAACACACCCGAAGGTGCGTAACCTCCATCACTTCACAATGAAGGGCAGCAGTGCGATGTTGCGTGCACGCTTGATGGCGGTTGAGAGCTTACGCTGATGCGGAGCACATACACCGGTGATGCGGCTAGGTACCATTTTACCGCGCTCGGTGATGTAACGACCCAGCATTTTAGGGTCCTTATAGTCAATTTTCAGCCCTTTGTCGGCGCAGAAAGGGCAGACTTTGCGGCGACGGAAGTAAGGACGACGTGCGCTGGCCAGAGGGCGAGCAGGGCCACCACGGCCACCACGACCTTCATCGGACTGTTCTTGCTTATTATCTTCACTCATGATCACTATCCATCTCATTACCACTGGGAGTAACCCCAGCGGAGGCTGATTCCATCTTGACCTGTCGGGCGACCAATTCAAAACGACCCCAACGGATCTGATCCTGTCGCTGATGACGCTTTCGGTTTAACTTTCCCCGAACACGTACAGAGTCACCTTGCTTAACCTTTTGCCATTGAGCCGCCAGATCCCCAAGCACAACCACATACATCTGTACAGTTGCATGTGTTAAGGGCGGGAGATCAGAAACTTGGGACTGATGTTCAACCAACCAAGTTAAGACCGCCGTACCAGCTGGTGTATAACGTAGTTCGGGTTCTTCAACCACTAAACCACTTAACACCACCTCATTGAGAGGCTCTTCATCGGCAACAGGCCGAGACATGGTAATTAGGCACCCGCTTCAGCGGAACCCTCTTCAGCTGCGGGAGCCTCTTCGGCAACCACTTCGGCAGGGGTATCTTCAGCTGCTTTTTCTTCAGGCTTTTCCTCTTCACGGACCTCTTCTTCAGGTGCCAGTGGAGAAGCAGCTTCTGTGATACCTTCGATGCGGACGTTCTGGAATTTCAGCACATCTTCATCGATGCGAAGCTTAGCTTCCAGATCATGTACCATGGAACCTTCACCTTCCAGAATATGGAAGACGTAGTAGCCTTTGGCGTTCTTGTTAACCAAGTAAGCCAATTGACGACGGCCCCACAGCTCGGTACGGATAACCTTACCGCCTGTTGCTTCAACGTTATCGCTGAAGCGTTTGTTGACACCTTCCACCTGTTCGGTGGTCAGGTCAGCCCTGAGAATATAGATACTTTCGTAGAATGCCACTTAGGCACCTCCTTTCGGATGACGAAGCCAACTCATTGCCTCGATGTAGCCCCTTTACCAGTACCACCCAACTGTGGAACTGCTAAAAAGGAGCAAGGAAGCTTTGAACAGAAAAAACGCGCATGATAATAAAGAAGGGGTAACCAACGCAACCAAAAAGTGAGCGCTATGCTGCTAGATGACCGAACATTTCCTGTTTTAGCACCTATCCACACCTTTCAAACCGATCGACAAGGCGGTGTAAGTCGCGGAAATTATGCGGACCTTAATCTAGGCGATCATGTTGGCGATAACCCAGAGTCTGTTTTAGAAAACCGGCGGCGTCTTCATCATCATTTAGGGTATGAAGGCTTAACGGTGCTGTATGCCCAACAAGTTCATGGCAACACCACCGCTATTATTGAGGGCGCCCCCCCCAAACAACCCCCCCAAGCCGATGCCTTGGTCACCAACCAACCCAACCTGGTTTTGGGCATGATGACGGCGGATTGCCTACCCGTACTCTTTGCCCACCCCCAAAGTGGTGTCATTGGTGCCGCCCACGCCGGATGGCGGGGGGCCGTAGAGGGGATTTTAGAGAGCTGCCTCCATGGCATGCAACGCCTCGGAGCTCAGCCCGATGAAACCATCGCTATGCTCGGGCCATGCATCCAGCAAAACCAATATGAAGTGGATGGCGCATTTTATGCACGGTTATTAACGGATCATGGTGGCAACACCATCTTTTTTAACCCTTCGCCTCACCACTCGGACCGTTGGATGTTCGACCTGCCCGGCTTCGCCAAACGGCGTTTACAACTGGCTGGTATTCGTGAGGCAAACTTGTACGACTGCGAACGATGCACTTACCAGGAAGAGTCAAAACTGTTCAGCCATCGCCGTTCAACGCACTACGGACAGATACCCTGTGGTCGTCAATTAAGTGGCATCTACCGCTTATCTTAGTACTCGTTGGGCTGCTATTTTACACTCAGCCAGCTTTTGCCACGGTAAAGCCGGCTAAAAAGGATCTGTATAGACTCACAGAACAGGTCGCAGATGAGATGGGCCTGGATCGCCAGCTACTTAAAGCACTGGTCATGACCGAGTCGTCTTACAATCCCAATACGGTCTCAAAAACCGGTGCCATGGGGTTAATGCAGTTAATGCCCCTGACCGCCAAAGATATGGGGGTCGCCAACCCTTATGATCCGGAACAGAATCTACGTGGTGGCGCTAAATATCTTAAAATGTTACTTAAACGTTTTGACAGCCTGGTCTTGGCGTTAGCGGCATATAATGCGGGGCCCGGCAATGTAGAACGTTATGGCACCATTCCACCCTTTGCCCAAACCCGCCGCTATGTGCAGAAGGTTCTGACCCACTATGGGAAATTCAGACAGGCAGAGTTGGCATTAAAAAAGAAGAAGGGAACGGAAGCTCTAGGTAGCTGGGATCTGGCCTTGGCTGATCTGGCGGTGCTTTCTCGTGAGATTGAGCGCATGGACAAGCTTAGCCGCAAACAAGCGGCCAAAAAGGTACCAAAAAAAGCTCAGCAGGTGGCTACCACACCCAAAGCTTGGCAGCGCACCATGTCAAACCCAGAGCCCCCCAGGCATCTACCGGCTCCATCCGAACCGATCTCTTTAGTGGATGGCTTGGTGACCTTCCAGAAGCTGGATGGTGTTGGACAACGTAAAATTCAGGTGAACGTTCCGACCAAAGCCTCTGTATCAGACAGCCGTGAGGCTCGTCGTACCAAACGACTGGCTCAAGAACGAGCACGTATAGAGGCACGCCGCGCCCAACTGGAATCGCGTAAAAGGGTACAAGCGCTTAAACGCAAAAAACAGCTTGAGGCACTGGCTGAAAGACGGGCAAAGACAGCTGCACTCCGTGAAGCAAACCGAGCTCGGGCACAAAGATTGTCTCTTAAAGCCAAACAGAAAGCCTATTTGGCCGCGCAACAAAGGATGGGACTCAGCCGAGCGGGCGCGCCCGCTAAGCGAGAAAGTATTAAACTGACTGAACCAACCCGTAAGCAGGTTGCTCCAATCCAAGTAGGCAAAGATGATGGGCAGTCCCTGCGCAGCTACCGAAAGGCGGATGGTTCGCTGGTTTTTACAACCCAGCCACCAACCGAGCAGGAGCGTCAAGAGGACAAGTCAGCCAATGTGGTTACCCTGCCCTCTGTCAAACCGGCTAAAAGCAATGGGCGCACCCTGGGGGACTACCAGCGTCGCCAGCGTAGCCCAAGCATGCCCAGCAAGCGAGAAGGCATTCATATTCGCGGTTCAAGCTAACCAAGAGTTAGGCTTAGCCGTGTTATAGCGCCTCATTAACCATTATGTCGCTTAATGCGTGCGCGCTCTTCTCGACTGTAGCCGTGGGCACCATCACAAACAGGTGCTGTTTCTGTACGACCACACTGGCAGATGGGAACATTACGGGATTTTTCCACAGAAAAAACCTGCGCATTACGGCACACAGGACCTTGTTGCCGGTCACAAAGCGGATGTTCCAGACTATCTCCACAGTGGCAAATTCGATACTCTCCCGGCTCTAGCCGGACGATAATGGGATGCATGTCATGCATGGTTCCACTCCAGATCCGTTAACATCAGCACTGCCGGACCATTTACCGGACCGGCTTTCATCGCAAGAGATTGCGGCAGCTCTTCAGCAAAATCAACCCCCAGCAGATTGGTCCTGGGAAGATCCCCAGCTCTGTACCGCTGCGGTCGTGGTGGTTTTAATGCGTCAACATGGGCTTTGGCATACCTTATTGATCCAACGCCCAGAGAACATTCCCCATCATCCTGGGCAAATTGGCCTACCGGGCGGGAAAAAAGAGTCCTTTGACCAAACCCCACTGGATACAGCCCTGCGGGAGTGTCATGAAGAACTTGATATACCAGCCGAAGCGCTGATCCCTCTCGGCAGCATGATCCCCTACGACACCCACACCACCGGTTTTCGGGTTATGCCTCTGTTTGCCTACTTACCCAAAGCCGTTCCTGTCAGCCCCTGCCCGAGAGAAGTGGCGGAGTTGTTAACCGTTCCTCTACACCCTTTATGGCAGCAAGAGGAAGAGGGACGTCATATCAATCCACAAGGAGGCTATCACTATCACTGGCAAGGGCGTACAATTTGGGGAGCAACAGCAATGATCCTTCACCGCTTTTTTGCACGACTCAAGGAGCAGGCCCCATGCGTATTGTACTAATTTTGGTGGTTCTAGTACTGGTGGTCATCATGACCGTGCTTGGTTTGCGTCACCTTTGGAAAGCCCGACAAGGGGAGGTCATAGAAGGAGAGGTCATAGACCGACCAGAAGAGGATCTCACCCATAACCGCACAGCTCAGCGTGTTTTGGCGCTGCTCTTGGGTCTTATGCTCGTGGGGGCCATTGTGCATCTTGTTGAGACCAGCAACGGGCCAGCCGAACACTACACCCCTGCCCGACTGGAAAATGGTCAAATCATCCCCGGTGAGCTGAAATAAACTGACGGCTTATAGGTGAGTGCGCGCCACTTACAGAGCTGTGCGCTTAAGCTTGATCATGCTTCCACAGCTGGTAGCGGTCTTCAAACAACTTTTCCATTTTGGGGATAATTTCCGTATCTGCCCCCCCCATTACCCGCTCCATAATTAGTTGTGAGGCGGCATCAAGCAGGCTCATATCTGCTTCAATCATGGGGTAATTCTTTTTAAGGCGTTTGAGTGCTTTGACCGCACTTTCCCCTTTGGGGGCAGCAATATTCAAAGGCTCTAACACCACCTCAACCTGAGGTTCTTGCTCTTGACGCTGACTCAACAGAAAGTGAGCAAAGGCCTCGAGCGCATGGCGATCTTCAGATCCAAGCTGTGTCCAGACGTCCAAGAGCGCTTTAGCTTCCTTTGGCACTTTTTTTTGGATCATCATCTCCCTTACTCCTGATAGTGGGCAATGACAGGGGCATGATCCGAGGGACGCTCCCATCCCCGTGGCACCTTGTCAATATGACACGCTGTTAGCCTGTCTGTTAATGCACTACTTGAGAGCAGGTGATCGATACGAACCCCCATATCCCGACGAAAAGAGCCTTGGCGATAGTCCCACCAGCTGAAGAAGCCCTCGGCTTCATTAAGATGACGAAAACCATCGACCAAACCTAAGTTCAGCAGGTGTTGGTAGGCCGCCCGCTCTGGCGCAGAGACCAGAATACGCCCCTCCCAAAAGGTTGCATCATAGACATCCCGATCATCTGGCGCGATATTATAATCACCAAGCACAACCAGCTCAGGATAGCGTTTCATCTCCTGCTCGACAAACTGATGCAGCTTCTCTAACCAATCCAGTTTATAGAGATACTTATCACTGCTCAGGTCGGCTCCATTGGGTACGTAGCAGTTGATCACCCGCACCCCTTGAATGGTGGCCGCCATAAAACGTTTTTGTGTGGCATCCACCCCTGGCAAGTCCAAGATCAGATCCGACGCATCCATCTCATAACGACTAAGAATCGCCACGCCATTGTAGGTTTTTTGGCCATTTTGGCAGACATGCCACCCCAACTCTTTAAAACGATCTGCGGGGAATTTTTCACTGATCATTTTGATCTCTTGCAAGCACAGCACATCACATGGATCATCTGCCAACCATTGGGCTACATGGTCTTGGCGAACATTCATGGAGTTGACGTTCCAGGTCGCAATACGCATGGCTATCCTCTAACAAGAATCAAGGGAAAGAAGTGCGGGGTAGTGTAGGTAAAAAAACGGAAAAAGTCTCGGGGATGCCTTAATTGTTGCGACTGGACCACGTATACTCTTGCAATGAAACAACGCTAGGCAGCTCTCTTAAGCGGGTCAAAACTTCCCCAAGTGGGGTAATATTCTCATGACCCACCTGCAGGGAGACCAGCAAACGTGTTGCAGACTTGGGCTTACTCTCGGTCTGGTGGATACGAATATCACGGGCTTGCAACGTTTGAAAAATCTCTGCCATGGCCCCACCACTACGCTCTACGGCCATCACCAAATTTAAATTGGCTTGATCACACGCATCCGCCAAGTTCCAACTACCGCGCTCCCACAGGATATCGTCACCACTACTCTGCACCTTGTCACAAGAGGCGGTATGGACAATCCATCGACCATCTGCCGAGGCACGCCCCACCACCGGATCACCAGGAACGGGACAGCAGCAGTTTGACCAGGAAATATCACCACTGGCTAAAGCGGTAAGGATAAACAGACCCTGCTTGGGATGTTGCACCCCATGCACCGTGCCCTCACGGTTTTTAAGCGCCTGTTTGACCATGGTCTTGGCCCGTGCGGTTTTGACGACATTCAACCAATTACGCAATGGGCGGCTACTTTTGGCGGTGATCACGTCAATCACATCACCATCTTTAAACGGGTACTCGGGTGCCCGTTTAACACCGTTGACATAAGCCCCCGCACAGCGGTTGCCAATCTCTGTGTGCACGGCAAACGCAAAGTCAATAACGATGGAGCCAGCAGGAAAAGTAAAGCGCTCACCTTTGGGGCTAAACGCATCCAACAGATCTGGAAGTACATGCGCATGAACTTCTGACATCCGCAGGTCACTATCCCCCAGGGTACTGAGCAGACGCATATACCGCCCGGTATAGGGTGAAGATCCCTCCCCCCAGTTGGCTAAAATACCGTAGCGGTTACTTTCATCTTTGCGGTTTTCCACGATCTGCACATTAACCGGCACCCCCCCCCACAAAGTTCGGGTTACCAGGGCTTGATAACCGTTAATACGAGGGGCATTCATATAATCTCGGATATGTCGGGGCAGCGGTTCAAAATGATCATGTACCCGCCCAAGAATGCGCCACGCATGCGCGGCATCCTCCACAAACAGCTTTAAACGATAAACCGGCCAACCCACGCGGTTGAGCCGCCCAGTGCCGGGTTTTTCGGCCAACATAAAGTAGTCGGCAACCTTACGTGGCTCTAAAATAAGGTCTGTAATCAAACCATCTTCATTAATCTGCGCAACATCCTTCACCATGTTATCCATGCTTTCACCACACTGGTTTTGCAAGGATCGCAGGGATTTACGCGCCCGCTCATACTGAACGGGCATAAGATGAGGCAACAGACGGTCGATCAGTGCATCAGCCATGACGATCATACCCAGACGCCGGGCAATCCCCACATAGATCAGACCCAGACTGGCCTTAACTTTGGCTTTTTCAGGACCGTGAACCTCTAACGTTTCGGAGTTATGCAGAACATCAAAACTTTTGATAACCAAAACCCGCAGATCACGGGAAGCCGCACGCAGAATACGTCGATAGGTGGCGGGCATATCCCCCCCACCTGTTTGCAGATTACGAATTTTGGAGAGTGCTTCAACGATGCTCAGCACCTCAGGATCAAGGTCACGAATGGCGGCCTCGGCCTGTTTCTCTTCAGGTGCATCTTCAATGGAGTCATGCAACAGTGCTGCGCAGATACCTGCTGTGTCTACCAACCCCCAACTAAAACAGTGGGTGGCAACCTGAACACAGTGGATAACATAAGGGGAGCCATCTAACTTACGAAATTGCCCTTCATGGAAGTAGACAGCCAAGTCTGCTGCTTTCTGAACTTGGGCAGCGGCTTCATCACCCAATCGCTCACGGCAATGGGTAACGAGATCCTCAATCTGGCGATCAACTTCCAAAACGGGCTCCTATGCATGGTAATGTAGGGTGAAGCACTACTTTTTAAACAGTGCCTCTGCAGCATCCAATGCTGCATCCTTTGCAACGCCTTGCCTATGACCCATGGCCCCCTTACTACCCTGGGCTGGACGTGGCTTAAAAAAGTCACAAAAGTTTGACTTTTCTTTATCCACAACCCGCTCAGCTTGGGTCTCATGACACGCATTGTAGGCCTCTACCGCATAAAAATGGCAGGCCATACAACAGCGTAGATCACGACCACATCTGTCACAATAGGCGCCCCGCTTAAAATCCTCTGCTTCCAGAGAATGTTTACAGGACCAACATGCATAAGGTGTTGTCATGGCAGACTCCCACCGTCAAACAAGAACAGGTTGCATACAAGGTCTAACATAGTTTGTCAGACCCTGCCATATGCAACCGAACTTTGACCGGTGTTCGCCTACTTTTGCGACGACTTATCAAGCCGTACTATGCCCTTCACCAATCAAAAAATCATGTACACGACCCAAAATACCGTCCAGCTCGGTCGCTTCATCATCCGACAGCCCAGGAATATTATCCAGACGCTCTACCTTGGTCAGCTCTTGATCACTAAGAGCTGCCAAAGCTTTTTTATAATCCTGCTCTGTGCAATCAAGCTGTTCTAGCCGTGCCAGAGATTGAGTGAGCATGGTCTTCATTGAAAGTGTCCTCCGCACTTGGGGAAAAAACGAAATCATCTCCGCAACCCCTACTTATACACGATCCATGCCACAACACTTATTACTTTATATTCATAAACTTAAACATTATCCGAACCATAAATAGGGTACTTATTTCCCACCCAACAACCGGCAAATTCGACCTTTTTTGCCCCAAAGGGCAAACGCTACCCAGGTCAACAAAATTCATAAACAGGGAGGGTAGCCAGATAGAATCCCGTGAAGTCCTATCCAAGAGTATGTTTATAATGGAGAGGTATCGAAGGAAATTGAAATTTTTTATTTCAATCAAGGCCATTTTGGATCGGGCTAAATCGACCCACAAAATGGCTCAATGGGGAGTGGGCATAAGGTCATGGCCAAGAAAAAAGAGAGTAAAAAAAAGAGTGGTGCTACCGATGGGGTTGCACTGGATAAAGAGAGTACCCGGCGCCTCGCCCGGTTGAGTGAATCCACAGGCATTAGCCCTGCAGATGTTATCGCTCAGGCACTCAAACATTGGGAGGAGCAAGGGTTAACCCAACCGGCCTCCAACACGCAAACACCCAATGCCTTGCCGACCTCTGGTCAAACACCCAACACCGTGCAAGCAACCGAGCAAATGATCCAGAAAGCCCATGAACATCTGTTGGCGCAACTGGATAAACGCCTCTCTCACTCCTCGGCTCAACCCTTGCCTGACCTCGGCGAACCCCGCCGCGCTATGAATGAAAAAGAGCGTACAACATTGGTCAAAGAGGCCAGTCAGCTACGTGAAGAAGGGTTATCCTGGGGGCGTATTGCAGATATGTTCAACCAACGTGGCCAACCCACCTTAAGCGGTGTCGGCAAATGGCATGGACAAACGTTGGGTCACTGGATCAGACGAGAAACAACCGGCTCCTAACCACTTATCCCTGCGCGTAAACACAAAGCCGACACCATTCAATCATGGTGTCGGCTTTTCTGACGCACCCCCCTTAAAATACCGCCACAACTCCGTCATTTTGCCAACTCACCACCCCCACCAACTCACCACATATCCATAGATTTCATAATGATATACTTGCTTGGCATGATTATCGCTTATTTTACCAACAACAGGGTACACCACCCTGCCAAAGGTCCGGCAAGACCTTTTACCAACAGAGCAGGCTGATGTGCGTCACACATCGTAAAAGCCGCCACACGTTGGTCGGGTGCAAGATGTACCCACCATGCAAGGATGCATGGACCCCAGAGAACTGGGAGCAATGATGGATCTGGACATCCATTTTGACGAGCCACTCTGGAGCGCACCAAGGATGGTGACCTCCAGAGGCTCGACAAAAATAAAAAAGGTGGCAACCATGACACAGCTATGGAACGATTTTGCACCACTCCACGATGCCGCAGGCCAGGGCGACTTGGTTATTCTTAACCAACTGCTCGATCATCGTGAACATATGGTGGATCTTAGGGATAACGATGGCTGGACCGCGCTACATCTTGCCGCAGCATCCGGTAATTTGGAGAGTGTGACCACACTGCTGCAGCATGGTGCCGATGTCAACGCCCGCAACTATGATGGCATAACCCCTCTGCTCGCAGCAGCCTACGAGGGACATTCGCACATTGTTGGCCATTTAATTGCCCATCAGGCAGACCCCAACGCATCCGACTACAACGACCTATCACCGGTTGTAGCCGCTTACGGTATGGGGCACCAGAACGTTGTTGATCTGCTCATCCGTGAAGGGGCGCAGACTTAACATATTGAAGAGGCGTTAGGGGAGATCTGTTTCGTCTGCCCTAACGCCTTACCTCAAACGTACAGCGCGCATCATCCACATCACATGGACGGCTCTCAACACCCTCAACCTGAGATTTGGGGGATCCTTGGTGACACCATTCAACAGCCTGAGTTACGGCATCTTCAGGGCCTTGAAACAGCGCTTCTACGCGCCCATCTGGTAAATTTCTAACCCACCCCTGCAAACCAAGGCGCTGCGCTTCTAAATGGGTATGGTGCCGATACCACACCCCTTGTACCCGGCCTGATATCCAAACATGCATGGCCAACTGAGGTTTTACCATCTTCCCCGCCTGTACCTGTACTACCAAAAAAGCGTCAATACACCATCATCCACCTGATAACGCTTTAAACGGTTAAAAAAGGTCATCCCCAGCAGAGAGGACCCCATAGGGGTCTGGTTGACCACAGCAGGGACCTGCTCCATGTGGATACCACCCAGTTGCAACTGATCTAAGCGCACAGGGGCATTATAAACACGGCCATTGGCCGTATTAAAAGGTTGGGTATAACGGAGTTGATCAGGATCTAACCCAATACGACTGGCTACATGAGGCGCCAGGACAATGGCAGAAGCGCCTGTATCCACCATAAAGGGCACGGAAGCACCATTAATTTTAACGGTAACGCGAAAGTGCCCCCCGGATGATGCCATGATCTGAATTTGGCCAGCCTGTTTTTGCGCGGTCACTTTGCCCGGCATTAACGCCATCAGAAAGCGGTCTTTCCCCCCCGCCAACTCGTGTCGGTAGCCATAGAGTAGAACAAGCATACTGACCACCACCACCCAGCCGACTACCTGGCTTAACAGTCGGCCCATATCTCCACGACGTTTAACCACCCAACTGGCGACCAAAGCGGAGATAAGTAAGAGATATCCCCACTCCTGGCCGGGCTCCGTACCCGCCGGAGCAAAGTCACCACTAATCAACCAACGCAGCCCCAACACACCCAGCACCAGGATCAGCATATAGCCCAACATGCTTATGACTCCCGGCTTGCCAACTCCTGTGTCCAGACCCCTTCCAACTGTTCCACCCACATCAAGGTTGCACCCGCCACCGAGGCTGGCATGGCCAGAAGGTTTAACAGGGGGATCCAGGTCATCAAGACTGCTGCCCCGCCAAAGCCCATGGCGTGAAACCTCTGCCGCTTCAGCAAAGCCCGGCTTTGGCTTGCTCTTAATCCATTATTGTCTGTGGCGTAATCGGCATACTCAACAGCCAACAACCATGCGGCTATCATAAACAAGATCACTGGGATCATGGGTGCCATAACAACACTAAACATAGCGATAATGGTCAAGATGCTACCAATGATCATCCACTTAACCATATAAAGCAGTTTACCCAGCTCATTAAAAATAGCCCCAGGCGCCCCTGCGATAACAGCTTTCCATGACTCTGCATCGGTTGTCACGGGGGGTTTTCCCTTGGCCAACTCCTCCACCCGTTCGGCCAACACACCATTAAAAGGTGACCCTAAAATGTTGGCAATGATGGTGAACGTGTAGAAAACCAGCAGTAACGCCACCACAAACACAACGGGAAAAACCAAAAAGGAGAGCCACGATAAAAGGTCAGGCAACCAAGCCTCAACCTTGTCTTGGAGAAAACCCATAAGATCAAACAGATAGTAAAACCCCAGACCAAAAAGAACAAAATTTAACAGGAGCGGCACAACCACAAAGGGACGAACCCGTGGGTGGGGTAGCAGCTTTAACCCGCGCAACAGATAACCAACACCATTCATGGTCAGGCTCCTCGTATCACTTATTTAGACTGCCACGGCATAACAGGAACAGTCGAGATGGCATTCTTGGGTGAACCATTGATCAGACGATCACTATAGACCAAATAGATCAGGGTATTACGCTTACGGTCAAAAAACCGCACCACCTGCATGCTCTTAAACAACAGGGAGGTTTTTTTGGTAAAGACCTTTTCACCATCTTTGATTTCAGACTTAAAGGAGATAGGGCCAATTTGCCGGCAGGCAATCGAGGCATCTGAACGATCTGTTGCCAACCCCATACTACCAGAAATACCGCCTTTTTTAGCACGGCTAAGGTGGCATGAAACCCCTTCTACCTTAGGATCATCAAACGCTTCGATAACAATTTTATCGTTGGCACCCAACATTTTAAACGTGGTATCAACGCTACCAATAATTTCAGCATTGGCCGTGGAGCCCAACAGCAATGCCGTACTAAGGGCCACCAAAAAAAACTTCTTCATTTTAACACCTTGATTACGCTTTTTGAGCACGGATGAGATACTGAAACACAAAAAGATCATGTGTCTCAAATTCCGTTTGATTATGCAGGGTCAAACGCCCTATGTGTATATCTTTGGGGAAAGGCCCTTGCTGATGCTCCTGCCCTTCCTCATTCCACGTTTCACCTAAAAAGGCGGGCTTTAATCCAGCCTGCCCTAACATGTCCAACATCTCACGGATGGTAAAAAAGCGCAGATGATCCCGATCCAGAATCCCTGAATCCGTATAGGTCCAATAGCCTTCGACCATACGCTCCATGACCCTATAGTAACGGATATTGGGAATACTGGTGACAATACACCCATCTGGGGCAAGTAAAGCAGCATGGTTCTGCAGGACTTTAGTAGGGTTCACCAAGTGCTCTAAAATATCGGCATAGACAATACAGTCAAAACTACCCGCTTCATAAGGGAGCTGTAACGTCTCGACATCCCCAACCTGAACATCATCCAGCCGTGAACGGGCTTCTGCAGCGGCATCTTCATTGTATTCCACCCCGGCCACATAGTCGGCCCCACGTGCTTTAAGGGCTTCCCCCAGACCTCCAGCTGCACATCCAACATCTAAAATACGCTTACATGTGTCCGGTACCATCTCAACAATTTCTGGGCGTACCCCACTATAGTAATCGGCCTCTTTTTGTTTCAGGTCACCATCCGCCATTTTAAACACTCCCTGTCTAACTATGGGTTCTCACTCCGCCAACCGTACCATCCCTTGATTGCATAACACGCTTTGCCCCAACCCCCCAGGCAAAAAAGGACTGGTTAGAACTTTCCAAATAAGCCTCAAAGGTGGTTCTGACACCTCACCCGATCTAAACCTCTACAGAATAAAGCAGGGTATTCTATTGATTTACTTAACTTTACACACACCAAAACATCATCATCAACAACTTGGCACACCCGATGCAATTTAGCTAGGCAAGTGACAAAGAACTCTCTCCACACCAATGGTGTGCAACGATATTAAGGAAGACCGCCATGAGCATCTACGGATTGTCCTCCTATATGGCCAAAGCCGCCACTCAGGGAATGACCGGCCCTAAAAAGGATAGCCGGGACGACACCTCTCGTGGCCCTCTGCCCCATTCGGCTGGTCGTACAGGTACCAATTTAAAAGAGCGTAATAACGCAACCCCCATGCGCAATCGCGCCTATCAGGTCACCATCTCTGCAGCAGCGATGAACCGGGTTGCGACCAGCGCCTAGCCCTCACCAGGCGGTTTAGAACATAAAAGCGTGCATTCATTGAGTTGAATGCACGCTTTTTTTATGTCTTTATGACACCATTCCAATCTTTCAACGATCCTTTTATAGCAACTATTCACGGACATTCCCAACCTATCAGCATCGACACTCTGCCCATTTTAAGCCCTGGAAGATTTGAACCATAATGGTACTCTTTCCTGCCAAAGTACGGTTTCAAATTTACATAATCAGATTGGGTAGATAATATCGATCATGTGCGGCTAGTTCGTGGCCGACATCTTTATTTTTATGTACCCAACCATATTAGGGAATACCCATGGATGTCACCGAAGCCCGCGTTCTGATTGTTGATGATGAGTTCATTAACCAACAAATTGCCTCGGCCATCTTAAAAGGTGCGGGCTATGATTATCTGGTCGCAGGCTCGGGAGAAGAAGCTCTTGAGATGGTACAGAGCTATGCGCCAGACCTGATACTCTTAGATGTCCTTATGCCTGGTATGAGTGGCTTTGAGGTGGTGAAACATCTAAAGGCTGATGAGTCCACCCGCCATATCCCTGTCATTTTGGTTACCGCACTCTCAGACCGTGACTCTCGTATTGATGGGCTCGACGCTGGCGCAGAGGATTTCATTGCCAAACCCATTGATGACAGAGAGCTAAAAGCGCGCGTACGTAACCTGTTACGTCTAAAAAAACTGAATGACTTCCTAAGCGACCACAATCAAATTCTTAAGCAGTACGATACGTTAACCGCCCTACCCAACCGCAACCTATGTCGTGACCGCCTAGTCAGTGACATTGCGGCTGCTGAAGCGACGGGACTTGAAGTTGCGGTTATCTTGATCGAACTGACCAATTTTAAACAGATCAATGACACCTTGGGTTTTCCCAGTGGTGACAAAGTACTGCTGGAGGTCTCCCGCAGACTTTCTGAGTATATTCAAGAGACAGACACCTTGGCCCGTATGGGGGGTAGTGAGTTTGCTCTACTTCGCATTCGTGAAAATGTAATTATGCATACCGGTGATCTGTGTAACGAGCTCTTAGAGTTACTCTCCATACCCATTGATCATGAAGATCAACAGGTACACATTACCGCTGCGGTCGGGGTCTCTCATTTCCCTCGCCATGGTGGCGATATGAATGCTCTGTTCCAAAAAGCGGCCATTGCTATGACCCACGCCAAACAGGCTGGGGAACGCAACAGCACACGTATCTATACACCAGAAATGGAGACCGAGGCCCAGGAACGATTTGCCTTGGAGTCACGACTGCACCAAGTGCTTGAACGCAAAGAGCTGGCGCTTCACTACCAACCTAAGGTGGATGCCTTTACAGGTGAAATCATTGGTATGGAAGCTCTCTTACGTTGGAATAGCCCAGAGCTGGGCACCATCTCCCCGGTGAGATTCATTCCCCTTGCTGAAGAGACGGAACTGATTGTGCCGATGGGAGCTTGGGCACTGAGAACAGCCTGTAAAGAGACAAAAAAATGGCTGGATATGGGTTATAAACTTACCATTGCAGTAAACCTTTCGCCCCGTCAGTTTCTGGACAAAGGGTTAAAAGAGACCGTGCGGCAAGCCTTAGAAGAGAGTCAGTTACCCCCTGAGCGGCTAGAACTTGAAATTACAGAAAGCTGTGCGGTTGGTGATGTTGCCTATACCATTAATTTACTTAAAGACTTAAAAAGCCTTGGTGTTACCTGTGCTTTGGATGATTTTGGGACCGGCTACTCCTCCTTGAACTACCTCAAGCTCCTGCCTTTGGATACCCTGAAGCTTGACCGTAGCTTTGTGATGGCCATTCCTGAAGATATGGATGATGCTGCTATTGTTCGTACAGTCATTCAGATGGCCCATGATCTTGGCCTGAAAGTGGTCACAGAAGGGGTAGAAACCCGCCAGCAAGCCGCATTTCTTAAGTATAACCAATGCGAAATTTTACAAGGCTTCCTGGTTAGTAGACCCTTGGATTCAGCCACCTTCGAGGCTTTTTTAGCGCGTGAAGCACCCGAGGAGTGGGTATAATGGGTCAACGTGCTCGGGCGCAACAGGTCAACAACCATGCAAAGTAGTGATTCACTAAAGATCAAACGTGGCAGCTCAGCTTTGCCTTCCGCATCCGCTGCGGTTTCTGATCTACACCAACAGATCGCACAAGCCGATGCGGTGTTAACGTTACTGTTTATCTCCCCTCACTACGACCTGAATGCGTTAGAGCAAGCACTGGATGGTGTTTTTTCCGGTATTGTCATTGGCTGCACCACAGCCGGAGAGATCACCCATGAAGGTTTTCAGGAACAGACCCTGACCGGTATTTCCCTTGCAGGAGATGCCATTCATGCTCAAATGCAGTTGATCGAAGATCTTACCCATTTTAGTCATAAACAGGCTCAAAAAATTGGCGATCAGCTCCATGAGAGCAACTCCGCCAATGAAGGTTTTGATCCAGACCGTCACTTTGCATTGCTCTTTATTGATGGTTTATCCATGCGTGAAGAGCTCGTGGTTGCCCTACTGCACAATCACCTGGATGGTGTCCCACTCATTGGTGGATCTGCCGGGGATGGTATGGCCTTTGAGCAAACACGTGTTTTTGCCCATGGCAAGTTCCATCATGATGCAGCGGTCTTAACCATCGTCCAATGTGATACCCCATTCTTACCCTTTCGTCTCCAGCATTTTCAACCCACTGAAGAACGACTGATCATTACAGAGTCAGACCCACTCAACCGGCGTGTGTGTGAAATTAATGGCATACCTGCAACCGAGGCTTATGCAAAAGCTGTTGGGGTAGCGGCCGATCAACTGACCGCCCACACCTTCTCCCGGCACCCGACCATTCTGCGCATTGGCAACGCCTATTATGTGCGCTCCATCCAAAAAGCCAATGCAGATGGCTCTCTCACTTTTTACAGTGCGGTAGAGGATGGACTGGTTCTCCATGTGGCGGAGGGGGAAGATATGGCGAAACACCTAAAAAACCAGTTGAACCTTCTTCAAGCTGAGATCCCCAACCCTCAACTGATTTTAACGTGTGACTGCATATTGCGCCGCCTAGAAGCCAAACAGACGGGAAGTGACGCCCAAATTGCCGAAGCCTTAGCCCCCTATCCAGTCGTAGGTTTTTCGACTTATGGAGAACAGAGCGGGGCTATTCACGTGAATCAAACCATGACCGGCATTGTACTGGGGGGGTAACCGTTGGAGAGTTCAAACGACCCCTTGGAGAGTCTGGCCGATCGCATCAAAACCTTGCATGATGCCCTTGGTGCCAGCCAAAAGATCCAAAATGCACTGGTCAAACGCTTAGAACAACAAGGTGAAGAGACCCCCTTCACCCTCTTTGAACGCCATGCTCTTTTAGATCAACAACTCCGTCGATCTCGTCAGGCACTGCGGCATGCGCGCCAAGCACTGGAAGGGGAGCGCTCCAGGCATGAACACACCCAACTACAACAAAAAGTAGAGAGCCTGCGCCATCAGACCATTGTTAACCATGCTTCTGATGCCATTTTGCAAATCCACCCTGCGGGTCAAATTCTTTATAGCAACCCTGCGGCGCAGGAACGCTTTGGCTATAATCAACAAGGGTTTGAACAGTGTCACCTAAGCGACCTGTTCCCAACCGAACACCAAAGCAACAACCAATCAGTTATGGAGGCTTTACAGCAGCATGAAGCGTACGGGCAGTCCCTAGCCTGGACAGCCATGGGTGCCGATGGTGCGCTCTTTAGTGTTGCCGCTTTTATCAGCCCACCTGGTGAAGGAAAGCAGAATCAACACACGGTTATTCTTCATGATCTTTCTCAGCAGTTAAGCCTACTACAAGCTCAAGAGACCCGTCGGGATCAAGCCCTGAATAGTGACCGGATATGGTCTCAACTGCGTGAGCGCATCAGCGTTGAGTTGCGCACCCCTCTGCATCGATTAACCGGCATGTTAGAACTGCTGGAGAGCTCTACCTTAGAGGCTCAACAACTGGGATATGTGGAGAGTGCCCGACACAGTGTAGAGACCCTTCTTCATCATTTGGAGAGCCTACAGGACCACACATCTCTTCAAGCATCCCCCTTGGCCAGTGCACGCCTACCTTTTGACCTGATCAGGTTGATCGAAGAGACAACCTTACAGTGGCAAGCTGCGGCCAAACAGAAAGATCTTAGCCTGCTCTGCATCCTTCCCAGCACACTCCCTGCTATCTGGGAAGGGGACTTGGTCCGTCTGCGTGAAGTCATCAGCACACTGCTGGAAAACAGCATTGAGGCCACCACCAGTGGTGAGATTATCATCACTCTGCAGGCCACCCCCAAAGGGCATGCGCCTTGGCATGAGATAACCCTTACCGTTTCGGACCAACGACCTGCTTTAACACCAGAAAAAGCAGAGGTTATGGTCCAGTTTTTGGAACAAAATGATCAAGCAGGGCGGTTGCATGATGGGGCGGAGAGCCTCTCTTTAGCGATTATTCGTCAACTGATGGAGCTTATGCAGGGTCGGTTGGGCTTTGCCCAAGATCTTCAGACAAAACAGACCCTCTTCACACTAACCCTCCCTATGATGCAAGGGCAACAACCCGAACGGGCTGAACAAAACGGGCTGCATGCTAAACGTATTTTAATTCTTGAACCACACACAGCGTATGCCGACTATCTGAGCAATTTATGTCAGCACTGGGGCATGATCCCCCATACCGCTCATCATCTGGATCAAGCCGTTGGCTTGTGGGAAGGGTTAATCCAACTGGGTTTGCCCCCACAATATCTCATTACACCAACAGGGTTACCTGCTCATCTGCCATGGTTAAAAAAAGATCATGAAGGTTCACAACCGGCCCTCATTGTCTTGGGAGAACAGGCATACTCTAACGGTGACAACATCGCTCTGAACAAACCTGTGACCCAGCAAGGGCTGTATACGGCACTCCGACAAGGGGCACAGCGTGTCGAGCAGCAAGCTTTCTCCACCGTAGAGGTATCAACCCAACGCCAGGACCGTATTTTATTGGTCGAAGACAACCCTGTTAACCAACAGGTTGCATTGGGCATGTTAAAACGCGTGGGTATGCAGGCCATAGCTGTGGACCGAGGTGCCAAAGCGGTTGTTGCCGTTAAAGAGCAGCCTTTTGATCTGATTTTTATGGATATTCAAATGCCTGAAATGGATGGTTACGATACCACCGCAGCCATCCGGCAATGGGAACAGGAGAGTGGCACCCCACGCCAACCCATTTCTGCACTAACGGCCAATGCCATGGCAGGTGACCGGGAACAGTGCATGGCTGCGGATATGGATGACTACCTGACCAAACCACTTAAGCAAGAGGCCTTATGGCAGGTCATGAGAAAATGGCTCAAGGATTTACCTGAACGGCCCCCACAAGCCCCCGCTACTTCTGCCGCAAGCATGCCAGCAACCAAGGAGGTTTTATCCAAACCTGCGGAGCCAATAGAATCTATAGATGCGACCGCCATGGATGACCGTAAGTTGGATGAGCTCAAACGCATGATGGCCGTCATGGAAAATGGTTTTGAAGAGGTGGTTACCCGTTATCTGACAGACACCCCAATACTGTTAGAAAACTTATCCACAGCCATTACCGAAGATAATGGGCCACAAATACGCCAACTTGCCCATAATTTAAAATCCACCAGCGCCAGCATGGGGGCCATGGCTCTCTCTGCACAAGCTAAGGTTGTGGAAGATCTTGGTAAAAACAATCAAGCCAGCCAAGCCCAACAGTGGCTCCCCACTTTAAATACACTTTTCACCCAGGTGGATAGCTGGATTAAGCAGCGAGAATCCATCCATATTCCCCCCCCTTCATAACAGCCGAATCCATTCTCCCAGCCGCCACATAGCCTGATACCCTTTCTACCTGTCCAATATTCTATCTTGACCTGCGGTTTCAACTACCTATAGCTTATAGTCTATCTGTTCCATGCTGATAGAGCGTTATTTTACGTGTCCTAATGATGAAGAAGAGCGTGATGATATTCCCTCCCTGTCACCGTGATGTTGCATGACGAAACCTTGGTGTCACAGGCCTGCTTTAGCATCAGCTTCCAGATAAATGGGAGCCCTGCCATAAGGCAGTTACATAAAAAGCATCTACGGAGCACAGGCCATGTCCCTACCCGATGACACCCGCCTGATTCAGTTGGATCAAGCCTTAAGTCACAAGTTCAAACGCCCTCTGGCCATAGGTTTGGCCAAGGTACTTGAACCTCTACTGGGCATTAAAAAATTCAACCATGAATATGAAAAGCTGTTGGAAAAAGATCAAACCGATGATCAATTTCTAAAACGTGCATTGGCGTTACTAACTGGATCCGTACAGGTACGTGACAGTGAGCTGGAGCGTATTCCTGAAACCGGTGGTATTGTTCTGGTTGCCAACCATCCTTTTGGCGGGATTGAAGGGGTACTGCTTGCGGTTCTGTTAAAAGCCATACGCCCCGACGTAAAGTTTATGGCCAACTACATGCTTGGCCATATACCTGAGTTCCGTGATCTACTCATACCTGTTGATCCTTTTGGTGGCGAACAAGCCTCCAAGCGGAATGTGGCCCATGTGGTTAAAGCCATAAGGTGGGTACGTAAAAAACAAGGATTATTGGTTATTTTTCCGGCTGGGGAGGTCTCCAGTCTAGAGCTTAAATCCCGCCGGGTGATCGACCCTGAATGGCAAGCCGGTGCTGCCCGTATGATCCGTGCAACCCAAGCTCCGGTTATTCCACTACTCTTCCAGGGAGCCAACGGTCCTTTATTTCAACTGGCCGGCCTGATCCATCCACGCTTGCGAACCGCTTTACTTCCTCGTGAATTGTTAAATAAAAGCCACCGGGATATTCCTTTACGCATTGGACATCCTGTCGCTTTTAAACGACTTAATAAAATGGAAGGGGATAAAGAGCTCATCGACTATTTACGCATGCGCACCTACCTGCTGGATGCCGATGAGAAAAAAGAGCCTAGTAGCCACCCGATCCCCCTACCGAAAAAAACCCCGGAGCAACTAGAGCCTATTATCAGCCCTTGTGACGCGGTTACGTTGCAAAAAGAGATCGACCAACTCCCACCTGATCAAAAACTATTAACCAGCGGTAAGCAGACGGTCTATGTTGCCCATGCTCACCAAATTCCCATACTGCTGCAAGAGATTGGTCGCCTAAGGGAGATCACTTTCCGTGCCGTCGGGGAAGGCACGGGCAAAGCGATTGATCTGGATAAATTTGATGCCCACTATATGCACCTGTTCATCTGGCAAGAGAAGAAACAGGAGTTGGTTGGGGCTTACCGCATGGTTCGCTTGGATGAGGTTATCGACAGCCATGCTGGGAAAAAAGGGCTTTATACCAGCACACTCTTTAAATATAAAAAATCGTTCCTGAAGCAGCTTGGGCCTGCATTGGAAATGGGCCGCTCTTTTGTCCGGCCAGAGTATCAACGCAGTTATGCGCCCCTGTTGCTGTTGTGGAAAGGGATTGGTCACTACGTCGTGGCAAACCCGGAGTGTAAGGTGCTGTTTGGTCCGGTCAGCATTACCACCGAGTATACACCCGCCTCTCGCCAACTGATTGTGGACTATCTAAAAAGCCACAACGATATGGAAAATGCCCCTCAACTGATCAAGGCTCGCAAACCTTTTAGGCTTCAGGGTCTAAAAGGCCTCGTTAACCCTGAGGCGATTGAAAAACTGGAAGATGTCGATGCACTGTCAGGTCTGATCGCTGAAATTGAGCGGGATGGAAAAGGGGTACCTATCCTTTTAAAGCAATATCTTAAGCTGGGAGGATGCATTGCCGGGTTTAATATTGACCCTGACTTCAGCAATGTTCTGGATGGGCTGATTTTTGTAGATCTAACCAAAACAGAGAAACGCACTTTAAAGAAATATATGACGGCTAAGGGTAGCGAAAAGTTTATCACCTACCATACAGCCTCTATGAAGCCGTTACCCCACGCTCCGGGCCCGGATCAACCCAAGGTTCATACAGGACATTAACGGACACCATGGGGTAGGTACAGCGCAGGCTATTCACCTACCCCATGGGCTAATACTCTTTTTTCCACTCCACACCAAATGCCGGCATATTGGTCTCATCAATATCGGTCTCTACCTGCACCCCTCGCCCAATATCCAACTCCAACCGAACTTTACGGGAGCCTGGCGCCAACCCTTTTTCCACCTCCAGGTAGACTTTATCGGTTAAATATTTTCCCACACTCACCGCACCAGTCTGTGGCGAATCGCCCTTAAACTCCATACGGTCAAAACCAATGGATTGCTGCACCTTATCCAATATTCCAGGGCCACCGCCACGCAGAGTATTCAGGGCACCCGCCAACTTAACCGCTTCTGCCGCCGTCAACCGGTCACTATCTCGGCCAAATAGAATGTTGGACAGAATTTCATCTCTAGGCCGTTCAGGCTCACTGGAAAACACAATTTCCGGTTTGGTGGCAGGCCCTTCCAACCCTATAATAGCTTGTAATGACTCTGTTTGTGTTTTGGCTTGTACACTAAGCTGGGGAACAGGGGGGGTTGCACCTGAAAAGGTCACATCCCCTTTATCAATGGCGTAACGCCGCCCTAATAGATCCAATTGGCCCTTCTTGATACCCAACCCACCCACCACCGAAGGGGCCAGCGTCGTACCTTTGACTTGCAGATCTCCTGCCCACTCAGACTCCAGCCCAAACCCCCGGACAAAAACCCGCCCTGGAACACGAATACGCAGATCCAAAAGACCTTTGGAAGGTTGAGCTTCTGGGGATTCCGTTTGCGGTTGGGCTTCTCCCCGACGTTTAATATCAACCGTCTCAATATCTGGTTTACCGGCAGGATCCGGTAGAAAAATATTGGCGTGGTTAAGGGTAATATCGCCATCAATGGCAAATGTCTGGGCATGACCAGACAGATGCACACCCCCCCCCAAATTGACAACCGCATCATCCCGCTGCACCAGGGTCATATTCTCCAAATTCAACTGCATCTCAACCGGGTGCGCACCATCTGCTTGGTAAGCCCCCTGCCCGGTTACCATCATCTTGCCTTTCAAACCATCGTGGGCACTAAAACGTTCTATAACCAGCCCCAGACCATCTATCCGGGCATTCATATTCATATCTAACAGACGTAAACCCGCTTCGGCCTGTTCAAACAAGCCATTTGTCAGCGTGATATGCCCTGAAGGTACGGGATGATCCAGACTACCTTTGATCGCCAAATCCAACCCAAGCTGTCCATCCAACCGTTGGGACTCCGGCAGGTCCAACCATGGCAGCAACCGCTTTAAGGCAAGGTTCCCCTTTAAATCACCTTTTATCTGGCCTGTCCGCTGAAGCTCAAATAGGTTGGGCTCTAAACTAAAGCGGGCAGGAACGGTCACATGCCCCTCTAAGGCACGCTCACCTAGGCCTGTTAATGCCACGGTACCTGTTATAGGCTGACCAGGAGAGAGCGCCAGTGACCCTTTACCATTGAGCAGAGGCACAGTGGTGCCAGAGGGGTTCGGCAGTTTAATGTTATCCAACTGCCATTGAGCCTTGAGAGTAGGCGCTGCCAGTTCACCGGCCAATTGAGCATCAACCCGCACCCACCCAGCCACACCTGCTTGCCGGATGGGGGGAAGCGTAGTTAAATCCACTTGCCCCTGAATGTGTGTCGTAATCTGCTTATGATCCTTGTGTAGGGTTGCTTGAACACCCCCCTCCCCCCATGTTAGATCTAAAGGCAGGCTGTTGAACTGGCCATCCGTCGTATGCTCAAACTGCCATGGCTGCTTAAGGGCCAATGGGGTTTTATCCCACGCACCCTTCAGGGTATGCAAAGCCAGCTTAATACCCGTTTTACTTTGTTCCACATCACCACTCAGCTGTATGGATAGCGGAGCAGCGACAAAACCTTGCCCCTGCAGACTAAAGGTCAGTTGCTCAGCCCCCCCCTGCATACGGGTTGAGAGCTGATCCAGCCGGTATTCGCCTTGTTCTACCCCCTGCAACTTAGCTGTTACCTGAACCTGAGGTGCGGTTTCTCCCAGCCCGGTCACTTGACCTGTAGCTGCCAGCTTCTTCAAGGCTATTGATTCAAAACCAAGGGCTTCACCCTGTATGGAAAAATCCAAGGCCTGCTTACTCTGATCAGCATGGAGATCCAGATCCAGCTTGCCTTGGATTTTTTTCAGCGCAGGATGCCAACTTTGCCAAGCCTGTAGGTTTTTGACCCCACCTTGCAGGTCTCCATTGACCCCCATGGTGGCTAAATTGACCCATAATGCACCCTGCAGATCCGTTTGTGGTCCTTGTATCGAGAGTTTGGGCAGTTTTAACCGCTGCTGTGCTTGATCCAAATTAAAATGACCGATCAATACGGCATCATCCCCACCATGGGTTGCTTTTAATGTGACGTGACCTTGGGGGTTTTTAAGTACATCATGGGCAAACAGATCCATAAGCACTTCAGGCAGCAACTGCCCGTCTTGGTATAGCTCCTCACCCCGTAGTTGCACCTGAACATCCGGGTTTTGCAACGGACCTGACAGCTCAAGATCCATGGCGAGTAAACCTGCGAGGTCCTGAGCCATCGGTCTCCCCACGGGCGCCAGATCAGCCACATGCAACTGCCCATCAAGTTGCACGTCACCTTTGGCGTAAAGCACCCCGTTACTCTGCCACTGGGCAACGGGTGTCGTGAGTTTAAGCTGCTTCAGGGTCAGATCACCACCAGGTACCAGCGCCACGTTGAGATCCATGCGGGGATCCTGCCCTAACCAACTGGCCAGTGGCTCAGGCCACTGCTGTAAGGCATGGCCCTGAAGGTGGCTATGGATGTGGATACGCTCTACCCCAGCCTCAACATCAACCTGCCCCCGCAGCCGCAACGTCCCTTTACCTTCTACCCCATGAGGTGCCAGAAGCTTGTGTAGCGGTGCACTATCGACAGATAGCGCCAACCCACCATGCTGTTTCAACAGGTCAAACGTCCCCCCAGCCTGTAAGGATAGGTGCCGCTCTTTGAGCGTAAACGTATGCAGCTGAAGGGGCGCTGAAGGGTGCCAACTTACGCGCCCTTTCCAGGCTGGGTTCAAGTGCCGGTCAGTTGCCGGTAGTGCCGCTAATGTGAGATCACTCTCCCCGTGGGTTTGAACCTCATACCCCCCTTTAGGATCGGGTATGGCCTTAAGCTTCCAACTGAAATGTTTAAGCGCAACATCCGGTAGCGTGGCTTGGGCTAAACGGACATCAACGGTTGCAGTGGGGGCCGTGAGCAAACCTGTAGCATGAACCTGAACAGAGCCTTGCCCTGAAATGGATTGGCCAATGACCGGTTGAAAGCTGGCAAGATCCTGGACATCTAGGGTCAAGTTACTAGAGAGCTTCGTACCATCCTGAACAGCCGCTTGACCCTGCAGTTGCCACCCTTGCCCCTTGAGCGCAATCTGCTCAACAGAAATCTGCTTGGGCTGTTGTTTTAACTGTAGGTTAAAGGGGAGTTCACCTTCTTTGAGCAGATCAGGAAGCCAAGGGGGTAGCGCAGCATGAGATCCTGACTTCCAGGTGCCATGCCAGCCTACATCCATACCCTGCGCGGTTTGGGCCAGCGAGAACTGACTGCGTACAACCCCCCATGCGCTGGAGTTGACCTGTAATTGGGCCGACCACTGTTGCAACGGCCCCTGACCGTGTAACTGCAGATGGTGTGTATCGTCCGTTCGTGCCCCTAAATAGGCTGCACTTAAAGCCCCGGAGAGTGTTAAATCCTGAGCTAATGTCAGTGTCAGTGGTCCGTCCAGCCCCAAAGCACCCTGGATATGAAGTTTAAGGTCGGTGTTATCCAGGCCCTGCAGGTCAAGTGAAAGGGGCTTTTGTTGGTTTTCTGTCACTTGAGCCAGCCCCATTTTTAGGGACAAAGAGAGTGGCACCCCCCCTGTTAAGGGGGCATCTAACTGAATCCGATTTATGGCCATATGGGGTAGCTCAAGCGCAGCTAACAGTGGTGCAAAATCAGGCGCTTGCGCAGATGTCTCATCGGTGGGGCGGGGTTTCTTGGTTGAACGATCTTCTGTCACTGGTGGACGTTGAACATGCAACTGGGCCAACGTCAGAGCATCGATCCGTAAGCGACCTTGCAACAGCGCACGGGGTTGCCACCCTATATGGGCATCCTGTGCCGTCAACCAGACCCCTTTTTGATCTTTGATCACCACGGTGTCTAAGTGCAGATCAACCAAACTTAGACCCTTGGGAGAGAAGTGCAGCTCAACCCCAGCTTGTTCCGCAAGGACCACAATATGGTTTTGTACCCACGCTCGAAGCGGCGTAAAGTGCCAAGCGCCAGCAAGAATAAGAGGCACAACAAACAACACAACCACAAAAAGCTGTAAGATCCGCCCCCACCAAGAACGGGTTGTTTTGACTGTGGTACTCTCTTGTTCTGAAGGTTCATGCACCATTAAAAGGCCTGCCCAATACTGAGGTAGATCTGAAAAGGATCATCAATCCCTTGTCGTTGTTTGGTCGGCACCCCGATATCCAAGCGAAAAGGACCCAAGGGGGAAGCATACCGAACCCCCAGTCCTACACCGATCAGAGGATCAGCTGAGCCATCAGGTATGGCAGAGGCATAGGCACGCCCAGCATCCACAAACGCCACCATACCAACCTTGTCCACGACCCGGTAACGAACCTCACTGTTAATAACCAACATAGAGCGACCACCAATGGGTAGATATTCACCATCCAGTGGACCTGCTAACTGGTGCCCATAACCCCGCAAGGTTCCACCACCCCCCACATAAAAACGTCGATCTACCGGCATGGCACTATACTCTGCCCCTAAAGCCATGCCTACCTGTAGACGGCCAGCCAACACCAAGCGTGGTTTGGCCTGTAGCTTCCAATAACCACTGGTGTGGCCACTTACCCGCAAATAGTTGGTGGCATCTCCAACCAACTTCACCACGGGGGCCAGCTCTAAGCCCATGCGGTAACCCTCAACCGCATCCAAAGGATCATCAGTAGCATCTGCACTCAAACCAATCGGCAGAGTGAGTGTGGCGTAGTTATCCTGTTGGTTGCTGCTTAGATCCTCCAACGTTGTCATGCCTAGCTTTACCCCAAAGCTTAGATCATAGGGTTGACGCCAAGGCCACAACAGCCCCCCTTCAACATCCAAACCTGTCCGGTCATACGCCTCCTCCTGAGCCCGCTCCAAGATGGTCGACACACGCAAGGTTCGCCGTCGCTGTCCAAAATCAGGCTTGGTATAGTTGGCTTTGAGTAGCTGCTGGTCACTACTTAACTGCGATGTAAAACTGACATTCTCGCCCGCCCCAAAGTAGTTGCGGTGGGCCCATGAAGCATGGACACGGGGCCCTTGATCACTATGCCAACTGCCACCCGCACGGATGGTCCGCCTTGGTTTATCCTCTAAGCTAATTTGTGGCGACCAGTGGCCATCCGGTGCAGGCTGTTTGGGTAGTTGAATGCGTACTTGCCGAAAAAGCCCGGTCGTGACCAAAGCCTGACGCAGCTCAACCATGCGTTCGGGATGGTAAGAAACCCCTACTTGCCATGGGATACGCCGCTGCAAAAAAGCAGGGTCGACATCCTTATTACCTATCAGGGTTGGTGACCCCAAGGTGACCTGGGGCCCAGGATTGATCCGAAACGTCAGATCCAATGTATGGTTTTTTGGCTGCGCCCAGGCTTCGCGCCCCTCTACATGGGCAAAGGGGTAACCAAGGCTGCGGCTCTGAACAATCAGTTGCTCTTGTGCATCCAGGATGGAACGGGATTGTGCTGCTTCTCCTTGTTTTAAACCCAGGGTATCGGGTAAAGGCGGTGTATAGCCCTCATAACCAGGCAGAGCTTCAATATCCACACGTGCCAGACGATACATCGTACCCGTTGTGACTTTAAAGCGGAGTGTGTATGGGGGTTTTTCCTCTGTAATAGGCAGCAGATCAACCCGCCCATCCAAGTAACCACGGGAGCGCAAGGCTGCTTCCAGTTGCTCTAAATCTTTACGGCCACGCTGGGCTAACAGAAAAGAGCTCGGTGGCGGCTGATCTGTACGTGCCTTACTTTCGGAGACTTTTTCCAGCAATGTGACGAGGGGGCTGCCCTCTTCAAGACCCGTAAAGAGAACATGGTAAGGCACCCGGTCTGCCGCAGACACAGCCCACGCAAAGGGCCAAAGCAGCGCAATAAAAAGGATTAAACGACGCATGAAGCTTCCGGGTAACAAAAAGGCTTGGGAGACCCCGGTCCAACCAGAGGGGACAATTGCCTATTATGTCACACCTTGACCCATTTGGTTGCCCATATTTGCAGGGGTTGAGAACGCCAGAGTCGCCATATCAATAGAATGCCAATACAAAGCGCCATTTGGTGGGCAAAACGATAATCCGCCTTGGTTAACCAATAAAGATGAATCAGAGCCATAGGGGCGATTAGATAGACCAACTTATGCAGTTGTTTCCAGCGCTTGCCGCCCAAGCGACGGACCATTCCATTATTGGAGGTCATGGCCAAGGGTAACAAGAGCACAAAGGTCGCCATACCGATGGTGATAAAGGGTCTTTTTAAGATATCTTTCCCTATGGCGGCCCAATCAAAAAATTGGTCCAGACCCACATAGAGCAGAAGGTGCAATAACCCATATCCAAAACAGGCTACCCCGAGATTTCGGCGGAACCGCCCTAACTGTTTATAGCCTGTTAAAGTAAGAAGGGGTGTGACCGAGAGTGTGGCCGTTAAGAGATAGAGACTCCAACGACCACTGGCGCGGATGACAGACTCAATGGGGTTGGCCCCCAGCTCTCCGGCAAACAGCTGTTGGGTATACCACGCTATAGGCATCAACATCATCAGCATGAGCACGTATCGGGCACGGTTCCAGTTTAGCCACGGTATCATTAAAAACGCACCCGTAGATCCATACCGCTATAGAGTTCTGCAACATAATCTTCATAGCCATTATACATGAGCGTTTTACGTTTAAGAAAATCCCCAATGCGGCGCTCTTTTGCCTGGCTCCAACGCGGATGATCAACATGGGGGTTAACGTTTGCGTAAAACCCATACTCTTTAGGCGCATGCAGGTTCCAAGAGGTCGGTGGCTGTTCTTCGGTCAGGCGAATTTTAACAATGGATTTAATGCTCTTAAATCCATATTTCCAGGGTACGACCAGCCGTAAAGGGGCACCATTTTGGTTCGGCAAAACATGTCCGTAAAGCCCTACGACCATGAAGGTCAATGGGTTCATGGCCTCATCCATACGTAACCCTTCAACATAAGGCCAGTCGATGATGGATCGTTTTTGCCCTTTTAAGGTTTTCGGATCATAGAGCGTTTCAAATGCCACATACTTTGCTCGGCTCGTTGGTTCGAAGCGCTTAAGCAGATCAGCAAGAGGAAAACCAATCCAAGGTACAACCATTGACCAGGCCTCGACACATCGTAAGCGGTAGATACGCTCTTCTAATGCATGAGGTTTCATTAAATCTTCAATACTGATTTTTCCTGACTTGGTCACCTCCCCTTCAATGGAGACCGTCCAAGGGTCTGTTTTTAACCACGCTGCATTTCGGGCTGGATCTTTTTTACGTGAACCCAGTTCATAAAAATTACAATAGCCTGTCACCGACTCATATTCCGTCAAAGCCTCTTTAGGGGCAAAGCTTGTGTTCTTTGTATGGGACATCGGCTTGCCTGTGGGTTTTTCTGCCGCGCCAACCCAAGATGGCGTCATTCCCAAGGTCAAAGCTGTGGCTGTGGCCATGGACCCTTCAATAAACCGTCGCCGATTGAGGTAGAGTTTTTGATCGGTGACCGCATGCTCTTTTAAATCCGGTTGCCAACGCATCTGTTTCTCCAAATAGGACAGGCTTTTGATTTGTTTTTAGTTTGAGTAGTCACACTGGCCGGTTGTTCCCCGCTTGCCGTCAGCTGAGAAAAGAATCTCCTCTCCAGGCAACCTTTCTACCCTGGTTTGAAAATTGCACATTCACTGCCCTAGTATGACTGATGACCCATGCCTGGAAGGCCACCATGATTTTAAAAATTCATAAGATCAACCATAGCCTTGATGGTGAAGATAGCATTCCACTATTAAACGCTCACACATCCGATTTCATTCGGGATTTTTATACCACCGCCAATACACGTTTTGATATTGAATCGGACGCTAAACAGGTTTTGATCTGTTCACAGCCCCGCAGTGCCTCAACTTTTTTAAGTAATGTCCTGCGTCAAGCCCTCTCCTATACAACGGTACACTTTGGTGAACAGGTTCAAATGGGCCAGTTGGCCGCTAAGTTGGGCATCACCCCACCAGAAGGGGAAAATACAGGCTTCATTGCGCCCAATCATCAGCTGTATATGCCGATGGTACTGGGGATTTCTGCGACCAATTGCAATAATATTTCCCATCATCATCTTATTGCCAACCTACATACCTTATGGCAAATGACCCTGACGGATAACTTTATCCCCATTGTCACCACCCGAAATATTGCAGACTCTCTGGTGAGTATTCGGGATAGCTTGGTTAAACATTCACCCGACACCATCACCGATTATATGGCCCAATTTACCCTTTCTGGCATCGATTTTATGTGGCGTTACCGTTCAGGGGACATGATCAAAAAATTCCTGGAGGGGGATGAAAGCTATCGCTTAGATATGTTGATCGACCTCTTAGCACCTTGGTTTTTTGACTATCTGCTCTCTTGGCATAATCTGGCCCGTAAAAAGATCATTGATATCCGCTTTGTTGATTATGAACAGATCACCCGGCAGGATTTTCAAACGGTGCGATCCTTAATTACCCACATTGGGGCTGAAGCGACGGATGATCAGATTCACTCCGCCATACGCAGTATCAAAGGTGACCGGCAAAAGTCAGAGTTTAATGTGGGTAAAACGGGACGTGGCAAAGACCAATTAAGCCGAGATCAACATAAACGGTTACGCCAAATAGGTAGCTACTATGCCGATGATGAAACCGTACATCGCTTTACCTACGCGCCAGAATAACAAGATAGACCGAACAACCTGTTAAAGCTGTCAATCTTTTATTCTTATCTCATTTGTAGCAGATACCATGATAAATGGAGCCCCCATGGACCCCATGTCTCAAGCCCCCAACCGTCCCAACTATCTTTTTGTGGGTGGTGCCGCCAAATCGGGCACCACATGGCTACAAAAAATTATCAACAGCCACCCCCAAATGATCTGTAAAGGAGAGGGTAAATTTCTCTTTCTCTTTTTAGGGCTTGATGAAGTACGAAAACTCCACGATGCCCACCAGAATGTCGGCCCAGAGTTCTCCTTAAACAACACAGATCGGCTGGCCCTGTTCTCCGTAGCTTGTGAACGTATTTTAGAGCGTTACTGGCAGAATGAGCCGGGCATTCTTTGGGTCGGGGATAAATCTACCGAGAACAGCCTGACCGTGGAACTCTGTTCTGCTGTGTTTCCTAGTAGCCGATTTATTTATATTGTTCGGGATCCTAGAGATGCTGCAGTTTCAGGCTGGCACCAGAACGTACGGGAACAAAATGCCAGTTTTATCGAACAGGGTTTTGATAAGGACATGATGGCATTTAGCCGTTTTGCTACTGAGATATCCTGGATGCACGCCATTGAAAAAGCCTATGCTTTTGAACAGCGCATGCCAAACAACGCGTTTCGTATTCATTATGAACAGCTGCTGCTCCAACCCAATGAGATTGTCACGGATCTGTTTAATTTTTTAACGGTAAACAGTGATATCGGGTTGGTGGAAGAGGTCGTGCAGAAAAATCTGTTTAAAAATGTGACAGGCCGCAACCCTGGTGATGAATCCAAGACATCGGATGCCCGTAAAGGCATTGCTGGGGATTGGAAAAACCATATGACAGAAGCTCAAGGCCAGGAAATTTTAGACCTGACCAAAGGGCTAGCACAAAAACTGGGTTACCAGTAATCAACATGCTTCACCCTGACTTAAACCGGTCATGCGCCCGTTCCATGTCGTCCGAGATCCGACCGGCCCAGCCTTGCGCATGAAGCAAGGCAAGGCCGAGCCCTGCCCTAAAAGCACGGGTATCTGAGCTCCCCTCTCTCAACAGATAGAGAGCCTCCCCCATAAAAGCCTTTCACCTAGGGCAGACATGGAGAAATACCTACGTGATGAGAGCGGAGAGTCACACCTTCTAAGCTGAAGATCACTCAAAAAGATCAAACACAACAGCGGTGATGGCGTAAAAGAGTCCTACTAGTTTAAAGCATTTAAAAGGACAGAAAGAAATTCAGCAAGGGGAGACCATCTAATGGATAAGTGTGGTCGCCATAAATAACAGCCACACCCGCAGCAAAAGCTCTTAGAACATGACACTCAAAAGGGCATTGCACCCGATCTGGGCTCTACCTATCACGGTATCAACAGGTAGCGAGTAAGGCCCCTTGTGGTTACTCATCCCCTCCACATCCCCTGCCCCATTCACGTCCCCGGGTGAGGTTTAGATGGGGTCTCATTCTCAACCTGCTCAATTCCCATGAGATAAGAGTGGGGCATATTGTCCAAGGTCACCACTTTTCCGCCATGATCCACAACAAACGCCTGGGCCGCCCCAACGCTTGCAAAGGGCACCGACTCTGCTCCCCCCATGCCACCCCGTTGATCACTATGGATCACATAGAGACTACTTTTTGCATCCAGCCATTGGAGCTGTTTTCTGTCTCCCCAACTGCTGGGGCTGGCCATATCACTCACATAAGCAGCAACAACACGATGCGACCACTCTGGTGCAGCAACAAAGGTCAGCATATCCCGCACTGTGGAGAACCAAAATGGCTCAGGCTCACCTTTAATAAACAGTTGGCCAACAGGCCCCTGGTGCTCGGATAAAAACATACCGCAACTCTTACCCACCACAGCGTCGTCATACATCGCAGGTTTGGGTTTTTCAGCCATAAGCGCGGCTTGATCACCACCACAAGCACTCAACAAAACAAACAGAGATAGCCAGAGTATACGCATGATCAAATCTCCCGACGTTGGAACAGCAGCCCCGCAACACCCAGCGGTGCGGCAATCCATACCATCATTGCCGTAATGGGTAACCAACCTGGCAATGCCTCCATACCCGCCAACATACCTGAGAATTGTCGAATATTATCCAACCCACCCAGATTAAAAATACGAAATGCATCAGCAGGATTAAGCATTAACAAATAAGGGAACACCTCAGGTGGAATCCAGTCTGGCGCAGCCACCAGCACACCCAACAACGCGGCATCAAAAAGCAGAACAAACAGCAGCCAGACCGCCACAGCCCAAGCGGCTGCCACCCCCCGCTCACGAGAAGCCACACTAAACAGCATGGCCATAGCAGTAAAAGCCAGCGCCATTAATATGGATGTACTGAGCAGGCGAGCAAAGGCAATCAACCCCTCCTGCTCCAAACCGTCAGTGCCAAACAAAGGCACCAGTAACGCCACACCATAACCAATGGCCGTTGCTGTGGTAATAACCATGGCATGGCCTAAAAATTTACCGGCTAAGATCTCCCAGCGTTCTACGGGGTAGGTAAGCAACAGTGTCAACTGACCAGTTTCCGCCTCACCAACAATGCCATCATAGGCCAACATTAAGGCAATTAAGGGCAATAAAAAGATGGAAAGTGAGGCCAAACTAACCACCGTAATTTCCAAACTTCCAACCCCAACACTACCCACAGGTGCAGAACCTAATAGAGAAAGCCCCAATGACAGTGCCGCCAACAGCAGTGTGGCAGAGAGGATCCAACGGTTTCTTAAACGGTCACCATACTCTTTACGGGCAATGATCATCACCGTACTCATGAGAGCATACCCTCCTGCTGATCAGCCTGTTGACAGTGGTGAAAATAGACCGCGTCTAGACTGGGACGTTCAATGTGGATATCCGACAGTGCAATGCCAACCCCATGAATGTCAGAGATTAAAGCTGCTGTATCATGATCAGGACAACTCAACTTTAAAGCATGACCATTTATACGGCTATGGGCCCGGCCCAAACGTTCAGCCAGTTGTATCGGTCCCTCTTCATCCGACATCATCACCTGAACAGTAACCGGCAAATCGGCTTCACGGCGCATACGGTCCAAAGAACCAGAGAGCACCAGTTTGCCACGCCTGAGAATGGCAGCCCGATCACAACGCCCCTCCAACTCCGGTAGGTGGTGGGTTGAGATAATGATGGTGACACCATACTGTTTTTGCAAAACCTGAAGCCGGTCAAACATGGCAAGCCTTTGGGCAGGGTCCAGCCCTGTTGTTGGCTCATCCATTAACAGAAGTTTAGGCTCACCCAAGAGCATTTGTGCCAAGCCCAGCCGCTGACGCATGCCTTTGGAATACCCACCAACAGCACGGTTGCGAGCCTCAGTCGGTAACCCAACTTCTTCAAGCAAGCTCTCGCACTGTTTGATATCCACCCCTTTTAAACGGGCGTAAAAAGCCAAGGTTTCTAACCCGGTCATGTTCCCTTGAAATGCGACATTTTCAGGAAGAAAGCCAATCTGCTGCCTTAAGGACTGAGCATCACGCCCACGTGGGTCTTGCCCCAAAACCGCCAGGGAGCCACCACTGTTGCGCATTAAACCCAATGCCAGCTTCATGAGGGTGGATTTACCCGCACCATTATGGCCCAGCAAAGCAAAGGTTTGTCCTTGCTCAATAGTCAGGCTCACCCCATCTAACGCCGCAGGACCGCGACGCTGATAGCGCTTGCTTAAATTTTCACAGGTGATGGCGTTCATCCGCCCTCTCTCCCCGTTTGCGCAACCGGTTTCATCAAAGGATAACTGTCTACAATGCCACCTGGCAGTAGTGCCGGAAAACGCCGTTGTGCCACCCGCAATGTCTGTACCGCAGGGCTGGTCGTTAACAGCCGCGCCAGAGGATAACGCCACATCACCACATCCATCATATCATTGGGGCGGTAGGCGGCATCCGCACGTTGATCCTTATTCAAGTCAAAAGCAGGGTGATCACTCCAGTAGTTACCACGCCCTTTGACGGACCACTCCAAATGCCGGGTACCCACATACTTAACCTGTTTTCGGTTACCCACAAAAGCATTGCCATGGATTAGGTTATCCTGGGAGCCTGCGGTGAAGTGTATACCAATGTCACACCCCTGCAGATGGTTATCCCGGATTTCGTTTTTGGAAGCATTATAAAGAAACAGGCACTTTCCAGGCCCTTTGTCGGCGTTGCCTTGCTCAACCAGATTCTCATAAATGTTGGATCGGTGGGTAAAGTTAAGCATCAAACCATGGTCGCGGTCCGCCACTGAGCGGTTATGGGCAACCTCCAACTTTTTAGAGAACATCAAGGCATAGCCCAAATGGTTGCCTTCGGAATAGTTACCCATAACTTTGTTTTTATTGGCGTACATGTAGTGAATAGCAAAACGTACATGGGTAAAATGATTGTTCAGAAGTGCATTGCCGTGACTGGTGGTAATAAAAATACCATCCCGTCCAAACCGTACCTTATTGCCATCAATACGGGTACCTGTGGTATTCCAAAGATGTATGCCGTTACCACGTTCATTCAGGCGACGTGTCTGCATACCATCGATTTTATTATTTAATACAAAAGCTCGTTTGGCACCCTGTACAAACACCCCAAACAAATTATCTTTAAAATAATTATTCTCTACAACAGCATCGTGGGCTTTTTTATCCAGCAACACACCCGCATTATGGGCGCCAAGATCCTCACCTGATCCAGAGACCAATAATCCAGAGATGGTCACACCCGGTGCGATGACCCGTATAACACTGTTTTTATGATCACCAATAATCCGCGCCCCAGGCTGCCCAGTAATGCGCAGTGAGCGATCTACAATGACGGAACCATGGTAATCACCAGGGGAAAGAACCAACTCATCCCCATCTTGAGCATGATCAATATGCGCTTGAAGGTTGGATTGAGGGGTCACGGTAAGGGTTGCAGCCAGCGAGATCTGCGCAGTGACCAGCACCACCAAGCCTCCAAGCAGACCTGTCCATCGTTTCATCTGCCACCCCACCATGAAGCCCTCTCCTGTAAGCCAATCAGATAGGCGTCTCGAAAAACCCGAGAAGACCTACCTGAATGACTTGAAGCCCGGTGGTTGCCATCCCGCCGTGTAGGGCGGCAACCACCGGAACACACACACACTTTTTACTTCTTAGGATTAACAATCATCCGGCCACGCATTTCCATATGCAGTGCGTGACAGAACCACTGACAGTAGTACCACCAGACACCAGGACGGTCAGCCTTAAAGGTGATGGATGCGGTCTGTTGAGGACCAATTTCCATCGCTGCACCATGACCAGTCATGGTAAAGCCGTGGGTCAGGTCAGAGAGGTCATCCATATTGGTGATGATAACCGTAACCTCATCCCCTTCTGTCACCTCAAACTGATCCAAGCTAAAGGTTGGTGCGGTAGAGACCATGTAGACACGTACTTTGTTACCGTCACGGATAACATGCGCAGCATCTTCAGGATCCACACCATCAGCCTTGGCCATTGCAATGGTTGCGGCAAAGGTGGGGTCATCACGCTTGTAAGCATCCGCTGGGTTCATCAATGAGCGGTGTACCATGGTGCAGTCATGGGGCTCGGCAAAGGCAGGGCCGTCATGAACCACTTTCATCTTGTCACCAGAAATATCGATCAACTGATCGTTTTCAGGCTTCAAAGGACCAACATTCAAGAAGCGGTCTTTAGAGAACTTACACAGCGATACAAGCCACTTACCATCGGCATCCTTGGTTTCACCCATGGTGGTATGGTTGTGACCAGGCTGATACTGCACATCCAGCTTTTGACGGATGAAGCTTACCTTCTCACCATTATAAGACTTAATGGCATCTTCAACGTTCCATTTAACAATTTGGCTGTCCAGGAACACGGTGGTGTAGGCATCACCTTTACCATCAAAGGCCGTGTGCAAGGGCCCCAAGCCCAGCTCAGGCTCAGCAACCACACAATCACGTGGCTTGATCTTACCTGTAAACAGATCAGGGAAGCGCGCCCACTCCAGCACAGTCACAGTGGGAGAGAGCTTACCGTTGATGACCACATATTTGCCGTCAGGTGCGGTGTTACAACCGTGAGGGCTGGTGGAGATTGGAATGTAGCGTGCGTAAGGTGAACCCTTTTCACCGGGCAACATGGGTACACCATTAACCATTTTAGCCTTACCGGCTTTGACGGCTGCTTCAATGGCCTTAATATCAAAGATCACCACGTGATCCTGCTCACCCTCTGTCATATCAGCCAGGTTAACGCCCTCTTCAGCGTTGTAGCAGGTCGCTGCGACATATTTACCCTGATAATCACAGTCGTTGTTGTCCAGGTTACCACTAACGGTCAGCTGCCAAGCCACTTTCATGGTCTCGCCATCAACGGCACTAAAGACAGAACGATACTTGGTAGGATCGTTACGATCGCGCCCATCATTGATGACCGGTGCACGGTATTCACCATTACAGAAGACATAGCCGGTCTTGGGGTACTTCTGCACACGCAGACCATGAATAGCCTGAGCATTAGGAATTTCCAAAACGGTGTCGGTCTTCATGATATCTACACGGATACGCGCAATACGAGTATTGGCTTTATCGTTGATGTAGACATAACGGCCATCATAGGTGCCATCGGTAAAGGAGGGGTGAGGATGGTGGGTATCACCATTTAGGAACTCACCACCACGATCGGCCAAAAACTTTTTGGTTCCTGGGGTAAGATTGTCGGTCAAAATTTTCAGTGACTCGTTGGTCATACCCCAACCGGTTGCGGAACAACGGTTAAAGACAGGGATACGCATCAACTCACGCATGGAGGGAATGCCCATAATGCGCACTTCACCTGATTGACCACCAGACCAGAAACCGTAGTACTCATCCAGCTCACCTGGTGCGACATGCGCGGTATTCTTGCTGGCGGCTTCGGCCTGACTGGGCATCAAGGCAGCCGTTGCGGCACCACCTGCCACAGCACCACCACCCACCTGCATCAGAGACGCCATAAAGGTGGCTCTGGCACTGGAATTAAGCAGGTCACGACGGGTCAAGCCCCCTTCGGCCCGCGGTGCCGGATTAACCTCAGTTTGTTCCTCTTGTACTTTCTTCTCGTCAGCCATTGTTCCACCCTTTTCAAGATACGTCGAAAATGATGTCCCCCCGATAGGACACCGTGCGTTATGGAGATCTAACGGTTCCCCAAGAACTCAGTATTCACCCAGCGTCATCTGCTTGAGCTTCTTTTGTTTCTGCCTGTTGCTGTGCCACCTTAATCTTCATCTCTTCTCGGCGTTTGCGCTTAGCCTCACCTTTAACCAAAGGCGGACAAACCGAGCAGTCATGGTAGATCACCTGACAATCCATACAGTAGAAGCACTCGTTAGGATTGATGGGCCCTTCAGGATGGATCGCCTGGATATGGCAATCCTTGGCACAAATTTGACACTCTGTACCGCACTGTTTGCGCCGTTTAAGCCAGTCAAACATACGCATACGGCCTGGTATCGCCAACGCAGCCCCCAGCGGGCAGAGATAGCGACAGAAGAAGCGATAGATAAAGGCACTGGCTACCAGCATAGCCAAGGCCCAGATCACAAAGATCACTTCACGATTGAACTTCAACAAAATAGCGGTTTTAAACGGTTCCACCTCGGCATAGAACTCAGCTTGAGCCAAGCTATGGAACGAGACCCCTAACAGACCCAAAAAGATGAGATATTTAATGGGCCATAGACGTTCGTGTGTATTAAACTTGATATGGAACTGCTTAAAGCCAAGGTAGCGAGCCAGAAGATGCATAAACTCTTGCATCGCACCATAAGGGCAGAGCCACCCACAGTAAGGTCCACGCCCCCAGAACAGCAGTGAGACCGCCACCACAATCCAAAGAATGAACACCAAAGGTTCCAGCAGGAAGAAGTCCCAACGGAAACCACCAGCCAGCGCATTGGTAAAGGTCAGAACATTGACCACAGAGAGCTGAGCTTGGGCGTAGTAACCAATCCACACCACAGTAAAGGTCAGAAAACCATATTTTAAGCGGTTAAACAGAACCGGACGTTTGACCAACCAGGCTTGGTAGAAGAACATCCAAGTTAATAGAAGCAGTGCGGCACAGAGAATTCCAATGGACCATACACGTTGCTTCCAAATACGCTGCCATAACGCCTCTTCCTCAGCCAGCATGGCCTCTGGAGATGCCGCCAATTTGGTTCGCTTTAGATAGATCTCAGGCGGGTTATAACCCAAAGAGAATGTGGTAAAGGCTTTTTCAATGGCCCCTTTAAAGCGGTAGGCCAACAGCTCCAACGCCCAAGGTTTGGCCGGATCAAAGGTGTAGGCCTCTGGAATTTTAAAGAGACCAATTTCTGTAAACTTAGGGGAGTCTTCCGGTGCCAGATCGCCAAGACGACGGTACTGTTTATCCCGGAAGATAATACTGTTATCCCCTTGCAAAAGCTGGAAGCGGTCAAAGATCGCCCCACGGACAAAACCGGATCCACGGAAGGAGTAACGACCATTGGCCATAATCAAAATGGCCTGCTGGCCAGGTGCCAACCAGTTATTAAGGTTTTTGAACTCCTGCTCACCCAAAAGGTTACGACCAATAAGATCTGGCGTAATTAATGAGGCGTAAAGATCAATAAAGACACCATCTGCAGGGGGTTTGTCTTCAAAGGCCGCTTGCTCAACCTTTTGACGTTCAAAAGCAGCATCCACCTCACGATTGGTCAAAATCAAGCGACGAACCGAACCATCGCCAAGGAGATCCATCCAACCTTTTTCGCTATAGGTTGGGTTGCTGAGCTCAACTTTTTCTGTACCACCATCCGCTTTTAACCCTGCCGCACCCCGACTACGCAGAACTTTCATGGCACCACGCAACATACTCTCACGGACCACAATGGCCGTTACCGTGGCCCCACTGATGGCATCATAGCCACTCTCATTACTGGCAATGACCTCTGGCACGTTCATGCCGATGTAACGGGCTACAAAATCCAGCAGTTTTTTCTCTGGAATGCCCACCAGCAGGATCGGCTCATGATGCTCAATAAGCTTGGCCCCGACAATGGTACCAGCCAGATCAACCCCGACCACCACACGGATAGGCTTGCCACTGTAGCCGATAGCACTGACAGCCTCAGAGGCAATAAAGGCATAACCAAGCAACGCATCGCCTTTAAAAGCTTTGACCGCTTTGGGTTCGCCCTCGGGCTCACTAAAACGATCGGCACCAGGAAAGACTTCGCTCCAGGTAAAGTCCACTTCATAGGCACGAAAAGATTTGGCCTCTACAGGACCAGAAGATAGGGTAAAAAGGAGTGTGAGCATGCCCAATACGGCACACCTAAAGACTGCAGAAACATGGTCCATCACATAAGACATTCGCCACCCCGCCATGGGATTACAAGGAAAACCTCCCCCTCAACCCTCAAATATAATAAAGAATCATTCTATAACAACACCGACTAATACTGACCAAGATCAAGAATAAAAACACACTAAAAGAGTATGAAATTTAAACAACACACTTAAACTGGATTAAACAATACAGCTGTAAACCATTTCTTTTACTCGGCTTTCAAAGAAAGAAACAAGCCCATACAATAAACAGAACAACACACCTTTGAAGTTATCTTAAGACACTATAAACACATCCTCCCTACTCTGTCTTGATATAAAACAAGATCAAAAAAAATGCTGCTTTTATTGATTAGCATCAGGTAAAACACTAATAAACCGATACAACAATTTCACCAAGATCAATAACACCCACAAACCATCTCTTTTAAAATATAAAAAAGCCCCGATCTATGCATAGATCGGGGCTTTATAATAAGAAGAAGAGCGTTGAGTTAGCGTACTTTAACCTTAATACGCTCCTCACCCTCCTCATCCACAACATGTACCGCACAGGCGATGCATGGATCAAAGCTATGGATGGTACGTAAAATCTCAATGGGCTGATCAGGATTGACTAGCGGCGTGTTCTCCAGGGAAGCTTCATAGGCCCCCGCCTGCCCTTTGGAATCTCTTGGGCCTGCATTCCAGGTACTTGGCACCACAGCTTGATAGTTATCAATCTTCTGATCTTTGATAACAATGTAGTGGGCTAAACCACCACGGGGCGCTTCCATCAAACCAACCCCTTGGGCCTCTTTTGGCCAACTGGAGGGATCCCACAGTTGATCATTATGGGTTTTTAAATCTCCAGCTTTGATGTTGGCCACCAGATCATCAAACCACCCCTGCATGGCATCCGCTAGAATTTTTGTCTCCAACGTACGTGCAGCTGTACGCCCCAGTGTCGAGAAGAGTGCATCGGTTCCGACATCTAAGGTCTTCAGAGTGTGATCAACCAACTCTTTGGCCTGTTCATGCCCCGTTGCATACATCATCAACATCCGGGATAAAGGCCCAACCTCTACCGCATGACCTTTCCAACGGGGAGATTTCATCCAAGAGTAATTTTTGTCAACATCCAGATGCTTATAAGGTGCTTCCGGCCCATCATAGTTAAAGCTGGTTTCACCTTTATAGGGGTGCAAACCTTTATCTTTACCCCCTTCATAGTCATACCAACTATGGGCAATGAACTCCTGAATCTCATCATCCGCATCGGGATCAACCTCATGAATCTTGCTTAGATCCCGATTAAGAATGGCACCACGTGGAAAGAGGAAGCTGTCAGGCTCCCACATACTCTTACTGGGCAGATCGCCATAACAGAGGAAATTACCTAATCCCTCGCCATAACCCGCCCAATCTTTGTAGAACCCTGCAATGGCCAGGGTATCCGGCAAGTAAACCTGATCAACAAACATCTTCATAGAGTTGATGATGTCCTGAACTTTGGATAAGCCCACCATATCCAGAGCTGTACCCGCTTGTTGGCCACTTTTCAGGGAAATGGCAGAGGGCACGCCTCCGACCAGGAACATGGGGTGAGGGTTTTTACCCCCAAAAATGGTGTGCAGCCCCACCACATCACGCTGCCATGATAGCGCCTCAAGATAGTGCGCAAGGGCCATAAGGTTCGCCTCAGGCGGCAGCTTGTAGGCGCTATGCCCCCAATAGCCATTGGCAAAAATACCCAACTGACCACTCTTAACAAAATCCGCCACCCGCTTTTTAACATCCGCAAAATAGCCAGGGGAGGATTTAGCATACCCACTGATGCTTTGCGCCAGCTCTGATGTCGCCTTAGGATCCGCTTTTAGCGCAGAGGTGACATCCACCCAATCCAAAGCATGCAGATGGTAAAAGTGCATGACATGGTCATGAATATACTGGGCACCGATCATTAAGTTACGGATCAACTCCGCATTTTTAGGGATTTTATAATTAAGCGCATTTTCCACCGACCGTACCGAGGCAATACCGTGCACCAAGGTACAAACCCCACAGATCCGTTGGGCAAATGCCCAGGCATCTCTGGGATCCCTATTCTGCAAAATGATCTCCAGCCCCCTTACCATGGTGCCGGAAGAGTACGCCGATTCAATTTTATCCCCATTCATCTGCGCCTCAATACGCAGGTGACCCTCAATGCGGGTGATGGGATCAACAACAACACGTTCACTCATGATTTTTCTCCCATCTTAAGATTAAGCGTCTTGGGTTTTGGGGTCGGGCAGTTGCTCAGCAACCAGCTCTGTCAAGCTCACCACCTCAAGCTCTTTGTCATACTCTTCGAGCCCTTCTTCCATAATGGTTCGGCAGTTGGCACAAGCTGTGATCAACTTCTCCGCTCCAACGGCGTCAAACTGTTCTATTTTTTTAGCAAACACCTTCACCCGCAGCTCTTCCGTACGCTCAATGGCAGAAACCCCACCACCCCCACCACAGCACCAGTTGTACAGACCGGTCTCAGGGGTCTCTTCAAAGTCCTCTGAGATCATCTTAACCAGATTACGAGGCTCCTGAATAATGCCGCCACGTCGGGCGATCTGACAGGGGTCGTGGTAGGTGACTTTGACCGACTCCTTACTCACTGTTTTCAGCTTACCGGCCAAGCGTAACGCTTCAAGCACCTCAACCATGTGCTTGACTTCAAAGTCTAATTTTTGACCAATAAGATTTGGCCCTTCCCAACGCAATGCCGTGCTGGCATGCCCACATTCTGGGGTAATGACCGTTTTTACTTGCAACCGTCGTGCTTCATCTACCGTTCTCTGCACAATCTGTCTAGCCAGATCAGAAACACCAATTTGGATCCCACTATTGGTCCCTTCATAGGCTTTGCTGGACATGGTCCAACTGACACCGGCATGATCAAATATTTTGGCCAGTGCTTCAAAAATTTCAGAGAAGTACATGATCTCCATGGAAGATAGAATCACCAGATACTCTGCCCCCACCTGATCGACAGGAATAGGCAGACCACCGGCTTTCTCAGCATGGCTTATCTTGGCCTGCACCGCTTCAAAGGTAACCCCCATGGGGCTACCAATGTCGATGGTCCGACGTGTGGCACCAATGAGATTCTCTGGCGCATTGCCCGAAGCCGCCAAGCCTTCACGAAACTTACGGATCATCCCGGTGATATCATTACCCACAGGGCAAGCCAGTGTGCAACGACCACACAGAGAGCAGCCGTCGTAAGCCAGTAAAGACCACTCTTCCATCTCATCAGCATCGGGCAGATCTGCCATACCAACCAGACTTTTGAGCTTACCCAACAGGGTGTACTCACTGGCCCAGAGTTTCTCTAACGGCTTGAGTTTATTGATAGGGATATACTTGGTCTCACCTGTCTCCGAGTAGACATGGCATACCTCGGCACAGATACCACAAGAGACACAAGAAGAGAAGAAACTGGCGATGGGGGCATCCACCACCTCACGCATGACTTGTAAACCACGTTCCAGTGAGGGTTTCATGCTTCCACTCCTCTCTTACCAAAGTACTCGCCTGTATAGTAGCGGGAGAAGACGAAGGTAAACATATGACTGAGCTTGGTGAAGGGCAGAACCACCAACAACAGCTCAACCGAGGCAATATGCAAAGCCAACATCAAGCTGTAAGGTAAGACCATATGGTGATACGCCAAATAACCCGTCAACATAGGAACCAGCGACAACAGCCAGACCAGATAATCCTCAAACCCACTAAGATGGCGCTTAACAGGGCTCATTAACCGGTCAATCAACAGTGCGATTAAAGCCCCAATGGTCAGGACAGAGATAAAGTCCATAACAGGGGTTGGCAGACCAGGCCAGGAGAGACCCAGTGTATTTTTTATCTGTGCGATATGAGGGATATAAAACAACACCACAAGGATAAACCCAACGTGGAAGATATAACCCCCTATTACCGTAATAGGAACCTGTTTAACCAGACCGGGCATAGGCAGAAAACGGCGTAAAATACTCATATAGCCCTGGGCTCGATAGTCTGGAGCACGGGGTACCGCCAGATCTGCTTTACGTCCCAGCAGAACAATTTCCAAAATACGTACGCCGATCCCAATTAAGAAGATGACAACCGCCCAATCAAAACCGGCACCGCGGACAAACATTAATAGTTCGTTGCCAAACGCGCTCATTTGCCTTCCTCCAGTTCTTCCAGTGTCAACGGAGCATGGTTCTGCTTAGCGGTTGATGCTTTGGATTTACCATGCAGACCTGAGGCAACACCTGCGGCCACACCAGCAGCAGCAGCGGTAACCGCCACCCCTTTGAAGTTCGGGCTTCCCGCTGTGGAGAGAGGCTCATAGAAGCTACGGGCATCCCAGAAGTTTGGTTCTGAACAGCCAATACAACCATGGCCAGACTGGATTGGAAAACTCACCCCCTGGTTCCACTTAATGGTGGCACACGCGTTATAGGTGGTAGGCCCTTTACAGCCAAGCTTGAACAAGCACCACCCTTTTTGTGCCCCTTCATCATCAAAGGAGTCTGCAAACAGCCCTTGGTCATAAAAAGTCCGGCGATAGCAACGGTCATGAACCGTATCACCATAGAAAGCTTTAGGGCGCTTAAGCTCATCAAGCTCAGGCAGTTCACCTAAGGTTAGGTAGTGGGCCAGAATACCGGTAATCACCACCGGAATGGGTGGACAGCCCGGTACATTAATGACCGGCTTATCGGTAATAATCTGGTCAACCGCAACAGCCCCTGTGGGGTTTGGGTTGGCCTGGGGCAAACCACCAAATGCCGCACAGCTACCCACTGAAACAATGGCTGCAGCATGCTTGGCGGTCTCTTTGAGCATGGTCAGATTATCAATGCCAGCAATGGTCGAATAGTTAGGATTCTTCATGGGAATAGAGCCATCGACAATCAGAATAAACTGACCATCATTGGCCTGCATGGCGTGCTCACGTGCTTGCTCAGCTGCATCACCTGACGCCGCCTGCAAGGTGTGGTGATAGTCCAAAGAGATGGTATCAAGAATCAACCCCTCCAAGGATGGAGAGTGAGAACGGGTTAAAGCCTCGGTACAGCCAGTGCACTCTTGAAAAGAGAGCCAGATGACAGAAGGTCGTTTTACCTTCTCCATTTTTTCTGCCATGGCCTGAGCTGCCGAAGGGGGCAGAGAGAGCATGGATGCTGTGGCTGCACAAAATTTCATAAAGCTTCGGCGACTAACACCACGAAGGCGTAGCGCTTCGCCCAGAGTTTGCGAGTTTAGGTCAGACATGGGCACCTCCTACAAAATCGGAACGGTTCCCCCCCATAACCTGCTGTTGCTTTCTGAACACCCCATTCAGAAGCTCTTACACATCTTTTCTGTATCCCAACAACACACGCCCCGGTTTTGTCCGAAGCTCTTTATTATGTACATCTGTCACCGTACGCCCGATGACGGGAAAAGATGATTTTACCCTTACTTAAAAGGGTCCTTCTCGCACATATGGTCCGCTAACTTTTGCCCCGCAACTCCTTTTATTCCTTGTTCAGATAAGCCTCAACAGTTAAAAGCCCACTGGATAGATCTTCCTGTGGGGTCAACATAATTTCAGGTATACGGGTTACTTCCAATAGCCTAGCGCCCCCTTTACCATCGGCACTATGGTGGGTAACCAACCAGACCCCCGCTATGGAAGTCTCTTCAATTAAACTCTCACCTGTGGCATCAAGCCGGGCAGAAACCTCACCCTTACCCAGCAACAGCAGCAGTTGCTTGGTCATACAGCCATCCAGGGGCTCACGCTCCAGATCAATGACACTGGGCACCCCCTCCTCGGCCAAACGCTTTAAACCATCGGCCATCAGGCGCAGCACACCTTTAATCGGGGCCGCGAGCTGAAGATCCGAGGTTAACGGAGACTCCTGTTGCCAGTTCATGCCGCAGCGTCCAGCTTGGTTAGGTGACCTTCGCCATGCCATTGATCCAACAGTTGACACACCTCCCGCAGAATTTGCGGCATGGCCGCCTCAACCGCAGGGGTCAACCCTTCGCCCATTTCAATAGTATGCGGTTCTACCGCGACCAACGCCCGATCTTGGGGCAAGCTGCCGGCTAAACGGGCCATATCCAACAGGTCCAGCAAACCCAGTTCGTGCACGCTTCCTTTACGGATACGGAACAGTTCATCAATACCCTCATTGTGCCAAACTTTGACCGTCCCTGGCTGGGCACGAAATTTACTGGCATCCAGCACCACAAGCCGCTTAGCCGCTTCAACTTGCGGAGAGAGCGCAAAGCCGATGGTGCCTCCATCGATAAAAGAGAGATAAGGGCAGTCGGATAAAAGGGATTCCAACGCCCGAACGGCCAGCACACCGACCCCTTCATCCTTCTGGATGGTATTACCAATCCCCAGAATAAGCGTTTGCTCTGCAGTCATGATCCCCTACCCAGCCAAGCTTTTGGCATGCAACCCATTTTTTTAAAGATAATTATTACTTAGGTCTAATATATAGAAACCCTCATAAACAGTCAATAAAATATAAGAAGCAACACATTGAAATTTAATATATTTTTCCCGTGAATACAGAACCAAATCCATGCCGTTTCTTGACTGATACACAACTGTCACCCATCCGTAATATGCCTTTTTTCATTTTCAGGCCTACACCCTTCTCAAAATAGAACAAGGCTGCGCATCACTAAACTTTAATACGCCCATTAAAGTTCTCTATCCATAAATACTGCCTGCTCTCTCTATAAATATAGGATGATTGAGACAATGACCTTTTTTACGGCATAATGCATGCTTCAGGGAAAAAGACCCTATTGACTTGGCAACCACGCAAAAAGGCCACTCATGCACAACAGTGACGAAAAACCGATCATTCTACTGGTGGATGACACACCAGAGAATCTGGATGTTTTAAGCGGCATCTTGCGAGACGACTATAAGGTTAAGGTTGCCATTAGTGGTGAGCGCGCCCTTAAAATCGCCAAGACAGAACCCTATCCAGACCTGATCTTGCTTGATGTTATGATGCCGGAGATGGACGGTTTTGAAGTGTGCCAAAAGCTCAAGTCTTCTGAGATCACAAAAAATATCCCCGTCATTTTTGTTACCGCCAAAACAGAGGTGGTCGACGAGAAATACGGCTTTGAACTCGGTGCTGTGGATTATATGACCAAGCCGGTCAATCCAGATCTTGTCAAAGTTCGGGTCAACACCCACGTCCAGCTTTATCAAAAACAGTTTGAGAACCAGAAACTGGCCCAAGAAAATCGAGAAATTTTGGATAAAACCCTCGTGGGAGCCATGCGCGGCATTTCTCACCTGCTCTCTTGGGCCAACCCGTCTGCCTACTTACGTGCCGCACGCTTGCGCGCCTTTATGGAAGGCATGGTTGAAGAGTTACAGATCAAAGGGGGGTGGCAGCTCAACCTAGCGGCAACACTTTCGCAAATTGGTTGTGTGGCCCTGCCCAAAGAGGAAATTGCCCAATTTAACAGTGGTCGGGGCGTCTCTGTTAAATATCTTAATCTGTTCCGTAAACACCCAGAGATCGGTGCCCAAACACTGGCCAGCGTACCACGTATGGGTACGGTATCCCGTATCGTCAAACACCAAAACGACCCCTTACCTGAATCGGAGAGCTACCCTGAAGCTTTGGAGAAACGGGGTATTTACCTGCTGGGACGTCAGGTACTGAAACTACTGCTGGATTTTGACCATAAACTGCTCGGGGAAAAGTCCACCCGCGCTTTAAAGTCCATGGCCAAAGATGAGCAGTACGACACCCTTTTGGTTGAAGCTTTAGAGCGGGTCATTAGCAAAATGGAGTGGATTTCCTGCGCTTTGGAACCCAAGAAGATGATGCCTGGCATGGTGCTGGAAGAGAGTGTCGCCTTACCCAATAAAACAGGCGTACTCAGAAAAGGGACGGTGCTGGATCAGCACACGGTTGGACGCATAATGGTGGCCTTTGATGACCCAATGGACTTCAGCTTATTACGGGTCAAGGTTCCTTTTAAGGTAGATGCTGATGGTAACTTACCGATTTCACCCGTACTTTTTCAAGCTGCAAGCTGTGAGCTTGAGGACAAACCAAAACGAGAAGTGCCCAAGATCTTAGTTGACCCCTTGATCAAAAAGCTCTTTGCTGCGGTCAAAGATGATGACCCAATCGCTCAAGAGAGTTGCGATAAGCTGCTGGAGTGCCTGGCCAACACTGAGGCAGAATCCATTATTCAACAGATTCATGCTCAGGTTCATGCCTACGACTTTCCTTCCGCCGTTGGGCTGGTTCATGAACTTGCTGAAACTGTTGAGATCTCACTGGAATAACCACCGGCCTAAGGGGGATGCCATAGGGGTTAGAGACAAACCCTTATTGTTTTGTTGGGTAAACAGATCCTGACCTACCAGTGGTTCACCAGAGAAGGTGTATAGGTGCAGCGACAGACACCACAAACAAAGCATCGCTCCTAACAGATCCTGGGCAGGGGATCATCTTCCAGCTCCAACAACATACGCTCGCCACCAAGCTCTGTTTCTACAATCGCCTGAGCCTGACCGGTTTCAACGCTACCCACAATCGCCGCCTCTGTCGCACCTGCCCCGTGCATGGCCATGAGTGCCTGCTCAGCCTCTTCAGCAGAGACCACAGCCACGACACGCCCCTCACACGCCAAATAATAGGGATCATACCCCAAAATTTCACAGACAGCTTTAACTGGCTCTCGTACCGGTAGCGCAGCCTCCAAAAGACGAACTTTCAAACCTGTGGATTGCGCCAGTTCATGGGAGACGGTTGCAATGCCACCCCGTGTAGGGTCCCGCATAAAACGAACCCCGGACATACCCCGCAAAGCCTGGGTAATGGGGAGTACCGATGCAGCATCGGACCGCAGATCACCGCGTAAGCCAAAATCCTCTCGCGCCAACATGACCGCAGTACCATGGTCCCCTACAGGCCCACTTACCAACAGCTTGTCACCCGCTTGAATATGCGCCATGGACAGTTCGACATGATGAGGGCGTACACCAATACCTGCCGTGGCAAAATAGACCCCGCCCCCTTCACCCCGTCGTAAAATCTTGGTATCTCCGGCAACAATGCGCACCCCTGCATCCCGTGCAGCATCCGCCATTGAAGCAACAAGACGCCTCAATAAAGCGACCTCTGTTCCCTCTTCAATAAAGGCGTTCAAGGTTAAAGAGACAGGATCTGCCCCAGCCACAGACAGATCATTGACCGTACCGTGCACCGCGAGAGAACCGATATCCCCACCAGGGAATTCCAAAGGCTGCACGGTAAAACCATCGGTTGTGGTAAGCAGTTGTCCATCAAAGGGTAAAGTGACAGGTGCGGCATCCAACTGGGTGTTAGGACCGACATCCCCTAACCCACCCGCAAAGATCTCACTGATCAACTCATGCATAAAACGCCCACCATTACCGTGCGCCAACAGAATATGCGTGTGTTCCATGAATAGACCTCTTGCTTGAGTCAGACACCAAAAGTCAGCAGGTTAAAGCTGGAAAAAAACACCATTTGGGGTTGTTTCCATAAGCCGCCCACACCCACCGATCTCTCATCGTGAAAAAACAGGTATTACTTACGCGTTTGTGGATTTTCTAACACCACCGCTCCACCAGATGCGGCAAGCGCCTTCATCCGATACCATGCATGGACCAACGGGGGTTCTTGGGGTACAAGCAGCTTCATAAAGACGGCAAGCAACAGGTTCCATTTTACCCAAAACAACACTGGCACAGTCACAGCCTGGGGGCATTTCTGAATCCCCTTCATCCCGATCCTGATGGGGAAAACGCTGACGTGCATCCCATGCCCCAAACTCAGCTCGGATCTGATAACCAGAAGCGGGAATGGTACCCACACCGCGCCAAGGTGAATCCACCACTTCAAACACTTTTTCCAAAATCCCTTTTGCTGTGGGATTTCCCCCTGCTTTCACCACTTCTGGGTAGCAGTTATCCAACATCGGCTTGCCTTCAGCCTTCTGACGCATGACCGAATAGAAAGCTGCAACCAGGGATTCTGGCTGAAAACCAGCAACCGCAGCAGGAATACCATGTTTTTCCCAAACAAATGACCACTCTTCGGGCCCCATAACTGTAGAGACATGGCCCGGAGCCACCAAACAGTCAAAACCAGGCTCCCCACTATCCAGCAGCATCGCCACGGCTGGCCACGTCAACCGCCCTGACAGCCACACGGTTAGGTTCTTGGGGGGCCCCTCTGCAATCATGGCCGCAACCGGCGCCATGGTAGTCTCAAAGCCTGCTGCAAAGAACACCACCTCTCGGTCAGGGTTCTGCTTGGCCAAGGCCACCGCTTCCATGGGTGAAGCCACCGGGCGAACATCCGCACCATTCGCATGAGCTTGCTCTAAAGAACGGACCTCTGCATGGCCTCGATTAATGGGTACCCGCAACATGTCACCAAAGGCACAAAGTAGAACCTTATCTTCCATCCCCAAGCGGATCGCCGCATGGATATCCCCTTCAGGACAGATACAGACAGGGCATCCAGGCCCAGGAACCAGTTTAACAAAGTCAGGTAAAATGCCCCGTAGGCCTGCCATGGTAATGGAACGTTCATGGCCACCACAGACATTCATGATGGCGAGCTTGCCTTCGGGTTGAGGAAGCTTTTTAAGCTTATCTAACCATACTTTGGCATCGCTCATGATGAGGCACCATGATGATGGTGGTGATGGTGATGATCGTCATGGGCATGCCCCTCATCCCCGTCATGGTGATGGTGGTGATGTCCACCTTCAGGCAGTGCCGCCACTTTTACTCGATGATCAGCCATCGCCTGACGCAACCAATTAAACCAAGCATCCATACCGATATTTTTTCGGGCTGAAATTTCCATGATCGGAGCGCCATTGGCCAAAGCGCGTAAATTTTTCTCTGCTTTGGCTGGCTCAAAATCATCCAGCACAGCCAAGAGATCACATTTGCTCAAGAGCATCAGCTCAGCCTGGCGAAACATCACTGGGTATTTACTGGGCTTGTCGTCACCTTCGGTCACTGACAGCAACACCACGTCATGATGGTGCCCTAAGTCAAATCCCGCCGGACAGACCAAATTACCAACATTCTCTACAAACAGCAGGTCAAGCTCTTCCAAATTCAATTCATGCAGTGCGTCATGGACCATCCCTGCATCCAGATGACAAGCATTGCCTGTGGCAATTTGTACAGCGGGAACCCCTTGAGCTCGAATGCGCTCCGCATCATTTTCCGTCTCAAGGTCCCCTTCCACCACCGCAATGCGGATCTCATCTTTTAGTGCGGCAATGGTGGCTTCCAACAAGGCTGTTTTGCCAGAGCCGGGCGAAGACATAAGATTAACCGCCAAAACCCGGTGGCCATCAAAATGAACTCGGTTATGGGCAGCTCGACGGTCATTATTGGCCATCAAACCTTCCATCACAGCAACGGTTTCCGTGCTGTGGTGACCATCCGCCTCGGTCGTTCCGGGGGTGAGATTACATCCACAGGTATCACACATCTGGTTTCACCTTATCTTCGTTTTCTGCCGTTTCATCAACGGCATCATCCTTCTCCAACTCCAGAGAAGACATAATCAGTTCATCACCACTTTCAACCCGCGTTTGCCACCCTCCGCAGGCAGGACACAACAACTTGTTCGTTGGGACCTCCCCCCGCTCACCGCACTCGTTACAGACAACGATGACAGGTGCCCGTTCTGTAATAAGCTCAGCCCCTTCCGCCACGGTCCCGGCCGAAGCCACCGTAAAGGCCGAGGCGATCAAATCTGGCTCAGCCCCACTTAAGGGGCCAACCTGTAGGGTAATACGGGTAACCAAAGTGGCTTGATTTTGCTCAGCAACCCGTTGCACTTGATCCAAAAGCCCATAACAGAGGGAGAGCTCATGCATCGGATGGTCCTGATCGGGAGGGGTCAGCACCATCAAGAACAGCCATGGTTTCATCCAGCAGTTCCCAAGTGGATCGGGCTTCTGCCTCACTCATCTTTTGAATGGCATATCCCACATGTACCATCACATGATCACCTGGCTCGATGGTCTCATGCTGCAGCATAAACAGGCTTACCTCACGGGTAACGCCTTTTGCGGCACATTGAGCCAAAAAACCATCCACACTTGTCACTTCCATAGGAATGCCCAGACACATGGGGCACGCTCCTTCATTTGATGTTTGAAGAGGGTGTTTAAAATGGATTAAAGAAAGGGTCTATCATCATCTTTAAAAAAGGGGGCACACAAAAAACAGTAAGCCAAGCCCCCCTACCGGTGCAAATCGTTTTTTATTATAGGTTATAGAAAGTTATACATTTCAAACATGTATGGTGCACGTTTATTATATGACTGTAAAATTTCTATCTGTTTTCATACATTAAGAAATCAGACAACCTAAACATAGTTTATCCGTACTGTCGCTAGCGATAAGACACACACACCCACTTTCTACAGCATAATAATGTTTAATGGTGACAAATTTACATGAACCATCATTAAGGCCTGCGACTCCAAAAGACTACAGGTTATGACATAAAAAGAGGGCGCAGCCTAACTAAACCATATAACAGTGGATTTTAACGTGCTGTTTCTCCACAATCATTTATGTAGGAAAAAGGTAAGATAAAGCTATCTACATCATCGTCATACGGAACCGCTACATGGAACGGTTGCTTCCCTTAATTATTGCTGGACTCTTTCTCTTACCAGCCACCTCTGCTCTGGCTCTGGATCGTGTATCCCTGCAACTGCGCTGGGATCATCAATTTCAATTTGCAGGTTATTACGCCGCGCATTGGATGGGTTTTTACAAAGATGCAGGGTTGGATGTCGACATTCGATCTGCCTTTCAAACCAGCGCGCCTCTACTCAAACCCACCAAAGAGGTCGCTGAACAGCGTGCTGATTTTGGTGTGGGTGCTGCAGATATTCTGGTTGCCGCAGATCAGGGTTCACAGTTGGTGGTTACCGCCTCTATTTTTCAGCAAAGTCCAACCGCTATTTTTTTACGACCCGGCTTAAAGATATCCCACCCTAAACAGTTAGAAGGCCTAAATATACGTCACTTTACTGGTGATATTCCCCATGTTGAACTGGGTGCCTTATTGCGAAAATATGGGGCTAATTTCTCTAAACTGCCTCCCTCTTTAGACCGGCGTGACAACCTCAATAGTAAAATGCTTTTTGCAGGAAATATTGATGCCTTTCCTGGCTATCTTTTTTCTGTTCTGTGGGAAGCCAAGCAACAAGGTCAAGCTATTGAGCAGTTACACCCGGCCAATTTTGGCATTCATTTTATGGGAGACTCCATTTTTACCAGCAGAAAGATGCTGGAAAATGATCGAGATAAGGTAACCCGTTTTGTTACCGCATCTTTAAAAGGGTGGCGTTATGCACTGGATCATCCCCGGGAAATTGCCCTTCGTATTTCCCAAATGTCTCGCACCCATCCCCTGACAGACCGAGAAGGATTTAACCTGTTTCTGGCCGATCAAGTCAGAAGATTAACCCACTACCCGGTTATTCCTTTAGGGCAGCTCAATAACGAACGTTGGGCACAGATGCATCAACAATTAAAAGATAGTGGACTGGTCAAAGGAACATTTGATCCAACCCTCTTTTTATTCGACCCACAGCAAGAAGAGATTCAAAGACAGCAGGGCTTGATTTATCTCATCAGCAGTGGGTCCCTTTTGCTGCTTGCTATCATTCTAAGTGTCGTTTTTTGGAACCGGACTTTACGCAACCGAGTAGAGTTACGTACGGAGCAGTTAAGCAGTAGTGAAGCACGCTACCGTACCCTTTTTGAGACCATTGAGGTTGGTGTGGCTGTTTACAAACCGATCCAAGATGGTGCAGATTTTATTTTTCATGATTTAAATCGCCATGGCGAGCAGGTTTGTCAAACTTCTAGAGAAGCCTTAATGGGCCAACGTGTTACACAGGTTTTTCCATCCATTAAGGAGATGGGCCTGTTTGAGCTGTTTCAGCAGGTCCACCAAGATGGCAAATCGCGTGTACTACCGACCACGCTATATGATGATAAGAAGATCACCTTGTGGGTAGAAAACCGTGTATTCGCCCTTCCCAATGGTGAGATTATTGCGGTCTACGCAGACCAGACCGAACGACGCAACCAAGAGCAGCAACTGAAACTGACCCTTGAAGAGCTGCAACAGGCCAATGATAAACTGCGTGCGCACCAAAGAGAGGTTGAGCGCCTTAATACAGAGTTGGAAAACCGAATTAATGATGAGGTTGAGAAGAATCGCCAAAAAGATGTGCTCATGATGCACCAAGCCCGCTTGGCGGCCATGGGGGAAATGATGGGGAATATTGCCCACCAATGGCGCCAACCTATTTCAGCACTGGGCCTGATGATTCATAATTTACGTGATCAACATGCGGATAATGAACTCACCGAAGAGATTATGAATGACAAGTGCAATCAGGTGATGGGCCTGGTTAAAAATATGTCTCGCACCATTGATGATTTCCGCAACTTCTTTAAACCTGACAGGGTGATGGAGCCCTTTGATCTGCCCGATGCAACAGCCCAGGCTATTGAATTGGTACGCAGTGCTATGAACCACCATGAGATCTGTGTGGAATTGACCGACAGTGAGCCCCTACAGGTTATGGGCTATACCCGTGAATTTTGCCAAGTGGTGCTGGTGGTATTAAGTAACGCCAAAGATGCCATTTTAGATCATGCGCAACGGCAAGAAAAAGGTTGGATTGGCCTAAGCATTCATACACAAGATGCGTGGGCAGAGCTGCGTATTAAAGATAATGGGGGCGGCATTGAAGCGGCGATCTTAGAGAAGATCTTTGATCCATACTTCACCACCAAAGATGACAACCGCGGTACAGGTATTGGCCTATATATGGGCCGTATGATTATTACTGAACATATGAATGGTCAGATCGAAGCACGCAATGGCCCCCAGGGTGCTGAGTTTATCTTACGCCTACCCTTGGCTTGAAGCTTAGACATAAAAAGAAGTGGTTTACCGTATAAGCCGTTTTTTTTAAAACATCTTTCAGGTTATTTCTTTGAAGCTAACATTCTAACGACCGAGCCACTGTTATGCATCGCGACAAAGCCAATCAAGAGATATCAGAACAGGAGCTCATGGCACAAATACAAGCGCTGGGTGAGACCCCGAGCTCGGATATCTCTACCCAGCCGCTCCCTTCCCTGCATAAACGTTGGAACCATCTGCAAGAAGCCAGTTCACTGGTCGTCAAAGCAAAAAGTGCGGTCTCCCAAGCCATACAGCACATCCGCCAAGAGGGAGGGGTGGATATTTTAAGTATGCGGCAAGCTGTACAGGGTATGGTGACCTCAATTATTGAAGATGAACTGAGTTTATTAACCCTTTCAACCTTAACCCGCAAACATGACCGTATCTTTAGTCACTCGATGAATGTTGCCGTCTATTTAATGGCCCTGTACAAGCGGCAGGGAAAAAGTGAACAAGAGATTCAAGATATTGGTGTTATTGGCCTGCGACATGATATTGGCTATGCCAAACTTCCGGATGAAATTGCCAATCTAAACAGACCAAGCAACAAACAGGAAGCTTTACTACGCCGCTCCCATGTAGACCTTTCTGTGGTGATCATGCAACGCCATAGCACATTAAAGCCAGAACTGGCAGATGTGGTGGCGCAACACCATGAACATTTGGATGGCAGCGGCTATCCAAAAGCCCTTAAAGCTCAGCAAATCAGCTGGGTTGGCCGAGCTTCAGCCATTGTGGATGCTTATGACAGCTACAACGCAACCCACAGCAAACAAGTACTTCAGGAACCCAAGGCCGGGTTGCGCTTTCTTTTAAAACTCAGTGAAACAAAATATGATCGCACCATTGTTGAGAGCTTTATTCAATGCATTGGTGTCTACCCTGTGGGTACCATTGTGCAGCTGGCAGGGGGCTCTATAGGCATCGTTGCACTCATCAATCGGGACACGCTACTCCACCCGGTCATTCGCGTTGTGCAAGACCGTGGTCAAGCACCGTTAACGTCTGAAAATCTCGTTAATTTGGCTGATTTCCAAAATCAGAAGAACTACACCATCGTTAAAGAGTTACCCCATCACGCCCTGCCTCACCCCGCACAGAGTTACCTGCCGATCTAAGCGGAATTTTGTGCCATTTGAGAACAGACATGCCTTATTTATTCTTTTTAACTGGCTTAAATTAAGCCTATTTCACACACGGCTCTGGGCGAAGCGAGTCAAACCAAACCGCTTCAAAACAGACTTTTTATACTTATCAATTGGAACCAAGCTTAGAGGTTTGTAGCG